>NZ_NEUE01000022.1 GCF_002910905.1 Streptomyces sp. SM11
CCGGGCCAGCGGCGCGGCGAGCGGCGAGAACGCCGGGTTGGTGCGCACGGCCTCCTCCAGATGGCGGCGCGCCGGACCGTAGTCCGCCAGCTCCCGCTGGATCACGCCCAGGTGGTACGCGTACGACGCGTTCCGCACGCCCGTGCCGACGGCCCGCTCCGCGTACCCCAACCCCTCCTCGGACCTGCCCGCCCGGTGCAGCGCCCAGCCCAGCGCGTCCGCCACCGCCGCACTGCGGTGCTGCTTCGCCCACTGGCCCCGCAGCAGCTCCACCGCCTCGTCCGGGTCCCCGTGGTCGGCCTCGAAGCGGGCCAGCACCACGGACTCGTCGGCCCCGTCCTTCTTCGCCGCCGCCACCATCTCCCGCAGCTTCGCGTACTGGGTGCGGGCGTCCCCGTCCAGCCCCAGCGACTCGTACAGCTCGCCCAGCTCCAGCGCGTACTCCGGGCGCGGGAACTTCTCCAGCGCGCTCTGGTACGCGGCCAGCGCCTCAGCCGTGCGGTCCAGCGCCACCAGGGCCCGGGCCCGGCCCGCCAGCGAGGCGAGCTGACCGGCGTCCGTGCGCAGCGCCGCGTCGAACTGCGCCACCGCCTCCTCCGGTTCGCCCCGCTCCCAGGCCAGCTCGCCGAGCCGGTGCAGCGCCTCGGCCTTCTCCGCGGGCTGCGTCGCCCGGTCGGCCGCCTCCCGGGCGGTGGCCAGCGCGTCCTCGCGCCAGCCCTGGCCCCGGTACAGCTCGGCGGTGCGGGCCAGCGCCGGAACCCCCTGGCGCAGCTCGCCGAACTTCTCCGTCGCCGCGGTCGCCGCCTTCCGGTCGCCGAGCCCGGTGTACGCGTCGATGAGGACCGGGTACACGTTCCAGGCCTTCGGCTGCTGCTTCCTCACCGTCTCGCCCCACCGCTTCGCCGCGAGGAAGTCGTGCCGGGCGTTGGCCAGGGCCGCCAGGCCCACCCACGCCTCCCCGTTGCCGTTCTCGCCCGGCCGCGCGTCCAGCGAACGCTTCAGGGCCTGTTCGGCGCGGGCGTAGTACGCCGTGTCCGCCGAGCGCCGCGCCCACTCCACGTACGCCGTGCCGAGCGTCGCCAGGGACGGGGCGTCGGCCGGATGGGACTCCACCCACTTCTGCCGGTCCCCGATCAGCGCGGTGAGGTCCGAGAGCGAGGCGGGGGAGCCCGCGGCCGTCGCCGCCTCGGCCCGCTCGACCGGCCCCGGCTCCCTCGGCGTGTCCTCTCCGCCCTCCACCGCCACCAGCGCCCCGGCCAGCAGCACCCCGGCGGCGACCGCGCCGACCGCGGCCCGGCGCAGCGTCGTCCGCAGGGTGGGAGGCGGCGGGGGTACGGCGGTGGCGCCTTCGGTGGGAGGCACGTAGGGGTCCTGCGGGGACGGCTCGGGCGGCTGGCGGGACTCCGGATCCTGCTGCGGCATGACATCCATGGCCATCACTGTGCGCCAGTCATACGAGCACACCGCGCCTTGGGATCGCCGCCGCCCACGGGTTCACACCTTTGGCCCCGGGTGTCACGCTTGGATCATGAGCGATCTCCTCGAACGGCTGCGCGCGGGACTGCCTCCCGAGGCGCTGATCACGGATCCGGACGTCACCACGTCCTACGCCCACGACATGGCGGGCTTCTGCGAGGCCGGCACCCCGGCCGTCGTCGTGCTCCCGCGCACGGTCGAGCAGGTCCAGCACGTCATGCGCACCGCCACCGCGCTGCGCGTCCCGGTCGTCCCGCAGGGCGCCCGTACCGGCCTGTCCGGCGCGGCCAACGCCTCGGACGGCTGCATCGTGCTGTCCCTGGTGAAGATGGACCGGATCCTGGAGATCAGCCCGGTCGACCGGATCGCCGTCGTCGAACCGGGTGTCGTCAACGCGGTGCTGTCACGCGCGGTGAACGAACACGGTCTGTACTACCCGCCGGACCCCTCCAGCTGGGAGACGTGCACCATCGGCGGCAACATCGGCACCGCGTCCGGCGGCCTGTGCTGTGTGAAGTACGGGGTCACCGCCGAGTACGTCCTCGGTCTGGACGTCGTCCTCGCCGACGGGCGGCTCCTGACCACCGGCCGCCGCACCGCCAAGGGCGTCGCCGGATACGACCTGACCCGGCTCCTCGTCGGCTCCGAGGGCAGCCTCGGGATCGTCGTCAAGGCCGTCCTCGCGCTCAAACCGCAGCCGCCCCAGCAGCTCGTCCTCGCCGCCGAGTTCCCCTCGGCAGCCGCTGCCTGTGACGCTGTGTGCCGGATCATGGAGCGCGGTCACACGCCGTCACTCCTCGAACTGATGGACCGTACGACCGTGCGTGCCGTCAACGCGCTGGCCGCCATGGGCCTGCCCGAGACCACCGAAGCCCTGCTCCTCTGCGCCTTCGACACCCCCGACCCGGGGGCCGATCTCGCCGCCGTCGGAGAGCTCTGCACCGCCGCCGGGGCCACCGAGGTGGTCCCGGCCGACAACCCGGCCGAGTCCGAACTCCTCCTCCAGGCCCGCCGGATGTCCCTCACCGCGCTGGAGGCCGTCAAGCCCGCCACGATGATCGACGACGTGTGCGTACCGCGCTCCCGGCTCGGCGCGATGCTCGCGGGCACGGCGGCCATCGCCGAGGAGTACGACCTCACCATCGGCGTCTGCGCCCACGCGGGCGACGGCAACACCCACCCCGTCGTCTGCTTCGACCACCACGACCCCGACGAGTCCCGCCGGGCCCGCGAGTCCTTCGACGCCATCATGGCGCTCGGTCTGGAGCTCGGCGGAACCATCACCGGTGAACACGGCGTCGGCGTCCTCAAGAAGGAGTGGCTCGCCCGCGAACTGGGCGAGACGGGCATCGAACTCCAGCGCTCCATCAAGGCCGCCTTCGACCCCCTCGGCCTCCTCAACCCCGGCAAACTCTTCTGACGGCTCCCCCGTTCGGCCTCTCTCACACCTCACCGTCCTGGGACGGCAACTCGTCCGCCGACCACGGGTCGCCCAGCCACAGGTCGTCGGCCGGCAGCGGGGCCAGCAGCTCCGCCAGCGCCTCGTCGATGCCGAGCCGGTCGCTCTCGGCGCCCGGCGGCACCACCCGCAGGGTCCGTTCCACCCAGGCGGCCACGGCGGCCGAGGACACTTCGAGCAGGGCGTTGCCGTCGGGGGAGGTGAGGGCCACGCAGATGACGCTGCGGCCCGCGACCTTCGTCGGCCAGATCCGTACGTCCCCGTGCCCGCACGGCCGGAACACGCCCTCCACCAGCAGCTCCCGGGCGAACGTCCAGTGCACGGGCGACTCGGAGCCGATGTGGAAGGCGATGTGCACCGCGTACGGGTCGTCCGTGCGGTACGTCAGCCGGGCGGGTACCGGGATGGACCGCTCGGGGGACAGGACGAGACGCAGCTCCAGCTCACGTTCCACGATGTTCATCATGAGAATGCACAACCTTCCGGTGCTCGTGGGCCGGTCCTGTGACCGTCCCGCACAAGGAGAGAGCGCCCTCCCCGCCACCTATTACGCGATTTCTCAAAAAAACTTCGGGCCGTCCCGAAAGTGGTCCCAAACAGGTGGACCGGCCCGGGGGCGGGCGGCTGTCTGATAGATGTGGACCCTTGTATTGAGGCCGCCCGCCGCACCGCGGGGACGGCCTGAGGCCTCGAAGAGATACGGGATCCGCTGATGAGCGCGCCAACTCCGGCACCCGGTGACGAAAGCCCCCGCGAGGGCTACTACCCCGACCCCTCCATCCCCGGCTATGTCCGGTACTGGAACGGCGCGTCCTGGGTCCCCGGTACGAGCCGCCCCGCGCCCCCGCAGGCGGGCCCGGCCGCTGCCTCTGCCGCGGCCCCCGCCGCCGGTGCGCGGAC
>NZ_NEUE01000023.1 GCF_002910905.1 Streptomyces sp. SM11
AGGTCGGCGACGGCGGCGCGCGGGTCGCGGCCGGTGACCAGGGACTCGCCGACCAGGACGGCGTCGGCGCCGGCGTTGGCGTACGCGATCAGGTCGTGCGGGCCCCGGACGCCGGACTCGGCGACCTTGACGATGTGGTCGGGGATCTCGGGGGCGACGCGCTCGAAGGTGGAGCGGTCGACCTTGAGGTCCTTCAGGTTGCGCGCGTTGACGCCGATGATCTTGGCTCCGGCGTCCACGGCGCGCTCCGCCTCCTCCTCGTCGTGCGCCTCGACGATCGGGGTGAGCCCGATCGACTCGGCGCGCTCGATCAGGGAGACGAGGGCCTCCTGGTCGAGGGCTGCGACGATCAGCAGGGCGAGGTCGGCGCCGTACGCCCGGGCCTCCCACAGCTGGTACGAGGTGACGATGAAGTCCTTGCGCAGGATCGGGGTGTCGACCTTGGCGCGGACGGCCTCCAGGTCGCCGAGCGAGCCACCGAAGCGGCGCTCCTCGGTGAGGACCGAGATGACGGACGCACCGCCCGCCTCGTAGTCCGCGGCGAGCGCGGCCGGGTCGGCGATGGCGGCAAGGGCCCCCTTGGAGGGCGACGAGCGCTTGACCTCGCAGATGACGGTCACGCCCTCGCCGCGCAGGGCGGCGACTCCGTCCTTGGCCTGGGGAGCGCGGGCCGCGCGCTCCTTCAGCTCGTCGAGGCTGACGCGCGCCTGCCGCTCCGCGAGGTCGGCGCGAACGCCGTCGATGATCTCGTCGAGCACACTCACGCGAGCGGCCCCCTTCCGAACGGTGATGAGGGAACAGGATCAGCCATACCGATGGTATCCGCAGGAGGGCCCGGGGCTCGCATCCGGCCACGCCGCGTCCCACTACCTGGGCATTCAGGGGGCCAGCGCCGAGCCGAACGGCAGATTCCGGACCACGGTGAAGATCAGCAGGACGGCTCCCACACCCCACCACCAGGCCGGTGCGAGAACGATCCGCAACGGCTGTCCGCGCCGGGCCCTGACCAGCCAGACGACCCAGACGGCGGCGAAGAGGAAGTAGCCGACGGTGGCGATCGCGTTGGCGGAGAACGCCGCGCCGAGATCGCCGTGGATGAAGGCGTGGGCGCTGCGCAGCCCGCCGCAGCCGGGACAGAGGACCCCGGTCAGCTGCAGCAGCGGGCAGGCCGGGTAATGGCCTGACTCGTTGGGGTCGACGGTGCCGACGTAGGCGAAGGCGCCTGCGACGGCGGCGAGGATGCCGATGGGGGTGGCGAGGCGGCGCACCCGGCCTGTCGGGCGGCCCATCCAGCCCGTCCGGCGTTCGAGGACGGAATCGTGGCCCTGGGGGCCGGGCACCTGCGAGGGTCCCTCGCCCGGGGGACCTGTGAGCTCCGGGCCCACCACGGCGAGGGTTCCGTCCTCAAACGCCGGACGGGCTGAGGTGGGCATGGCCATGTCGGGGGCCGGGCGGACGGTCAGCGGCGTGCTCCAGGGGCCGGCGCCCTGCGGCGCGGCTTCCGGGCGGGCCTGGTCGGGTCCGTGGCCCGGCGGGGGCTCCGTTTCCGGGTCCGGGGGCTGGGCTGCGGCGGGGGTAGGTGAGGCGTCCACCCGGTGATTGTCCCCCGCCGACGCGAAAAGGCGCAGCCCCACCGGGGCTGCGCCTGTCTGCGTGTCGGTCGCCGGGACGGGCCGGCGGCCGGGTCAGTGGGAGATCTGCGCCTGTCCTGCGCGCTCCCTGGCCTCGATCAGCTCGGCCGACTCCTTCGGCATGCCGAGGCCGGCGGTCTTCATGGCGAGGCCCACGAGTCCGCCGGCGAAGATGACGGCGATACCGGCCCAGAAGCCGAGCGGGTTGGCCGCGACCATGAAGACGCCTGCGACGCAGAAGCCGATGAAAGCAATGGTGACACCGGTCCAGGCGGCCGGGGTGTGTCCGTGGCTCGTGCCCGCCATGAGTTGCTCCTCGTTGGTGTTGCGCTGTGGGTGACGCTGTACGTGTGGCCGCCGCCCGGGGGACGGCTCGGGCCCATTGTCCCGCACGGGGCTGCGAGAGGTGAGCGTGGGGTCACGCCTCGCGCGTCGGGTCCTCGCCGCGGTCCAGGGCCTTCCACAGGTCCTCGGGCCGGTCCGGGTCGGGGGCGGTGCGGGGCGCCTTGCCGGGGCGGGGGGTGCCGTCGCGCTCGTACTTTCCGGACATGGCGGGCCAGCGGCTGCCGTAGCGCAGCGCGAGGAGCCCGGCCAGCAGGATCAGCAGGCCGCCGGCGGCGGTGACGTAGGGCCAGGCGGTGTGGCCAACGGCTTGGATGGTGGCCGCCGCGTCGCCGGTGGTTCTGGCGGCCTCCTCGTCGAGGGCCGTGCTGTCGGATCCGCCGGCCCAGGCGCTGAGGACGGCTCCGAGGCCGCTGAGGGCGAGGAGGGCGGCCACGATCCGGCGGCCGACGCCGCGTACGGCGAAGACGGCGACGAGGGCGGCGAGAGAGACGACGGCCAGGGCGGCCGGGACGCCGGTGACGTCCTGACCGTCGACGGTCAGCGGGAAGGCGCCGCCGCCGGTGGCCGCGTCACCCTCGGCCCAGGTCTGCCCGGAGGCGAGGAGGACGACGGTCGCGCCGACCGCGCCGAGGAGCAGTCCGGCAGCGAGACTGCGACGGCTCCCTGCGGAGTCGGGCGCGGCGCCGGACGCGGTGTCGGCGGTTCGGGCACGGGGCTGGGGTACGGGGACAGCGCTCACGCCCTCCACTATCCCCTACCCGTTCAGCCGCCGTGGAGCCGGTTGGCCGTATGGACGGCGCGGAGCACGGCCGCCGCCTTGTTGCGGCACTCGGTGTCCTCGGCGACCGGGTCGGAGTCGGCGACGACCCCGGCTCCGGCCTGGACGTACGCGGTGCCGTCGCGGAGCAGGGCGGTCCGGATGGCGATGGCGGTGTCGGAGTCCCCAGCGAAGTCGAGGTAGCCGACGCACCCCCCGTACAGTCCGCGGCGGCTCGGCTCCAGCTCCTCGATGATCTGCATGGCGCGGGGCTTGGGCGCGCCGGAGAGGGTGCCCGCGGGGAAGCAGGCGGTCAGCACGTCGAAGGCGGTGCGGTCCTCGGTGACGCGGCCGGTGACCGTGGAGACGATGTGCATCACGTGGGAGTAGCGCTCGATGGACATGAAGTCGACGACCTCGACGGTGCCGGGTTCACAGACCCGCCCCAGGTCGTTGCGGCCGAGGTCGACGAGCATCAGGTGCTCGGCGCGTTCCTTGGGGTCGGCGAGGAGCTCGTCGGCGAGCGCCTGGTCCTCCTGCGGGGTGACGCCCCGGTGCCGGGTTCCGGCGATGGGGTGGACCATGGCCCGGCCGTCCTCGACCTTGACGAGGGCCTCGGGGCTGGAGCCGACGACGTCGAACCCGTCGAGGCGGAAGAGGTACATGTACGGGGACGGGTTGGTGGCCCGCAGCACCCGGTAGACGTCCAGGGCGCTCGCCGTGCACGGGGTCTCGAAGCGCTGGGAGGGGACGACCTGGAAGGCCTCGCCCGCCCGGATCCGCTCCTTGATGTCCATGACGGCCGCCCGGTAGGCGTCGCCGCCCCAGAGCGCGGTGTACGGCGGCAGCTCGGAGGGGGGCAGGACAGCGGGGGCGCTCGCGACGGGGCGGCGCAGGTCCCGCTCCATCGCGTCGAGGCGGGCGACGGCGTCCGCGTGCGCCTCGTCGACGCCGGATTCGAGGTCGTTGTGGTTGATCGCGTTGGCGATCAGCAGGACGGTGCCGTCCCGGTGGTCGAGGACGGCGATGTCCGAGGTGAGGAGCATGGTCAGCTCGGGCAGCTTCAGGTCGTCGCCGCCGTGCTCGCCGATCTTCTCCAGGCGGCGTACGACGTCGTAGCCGAGGTAGCCGACCATGCCGCCGGTGAACGGCGGCAGGCCCTCGCCGCCGACCAGGTCGCGGGGGGTGTGCAGGGTCTCGACGGTGGCGCGCAGCGCGTCCAGCGGATCACCGGCCACCGGGACGCCGACGGGCGGGGTGCCGAGCCAGTGGGCCTCACCGTCGCGGACGGTGAGGGTGGCGTCGCTGCGGACGCCGATGAACGAGTAGCGCGACCAGGTCCGGCCGTTCTCGGCGGATTCCAGGAGGAAGGTGCCGGTGCGTTCGGCGGCGAGCTTGCGGTAGAGGCCGACCGGGGTGTCGCCGTCCGCGAGGAGGCGGCGGCTGACGGGGATGACGCGCCGGTCGACGGCCAGCTTGCGGAAGGTGTCGAGATCCATGGCCGGTGACCTTACTGGGCGGGAGCGAGGAGGACGTCGGCGTCGAAGCAGGTGCGGTCGCCCGTGTGGCAGGCGGCGCCGGTCTGGTCGACCCGGACCAGCACGGTGTCGGCGTCACAGTCCAGGGCGACGGACTTCACGTGCTGGACGTGACCGGAGGTGTCGCCCTTGACCCAGTACTCCTGGCGGCTGCGCGACCAGTAGGTGCAGCGGCCCGTGGTGAGGGTGCGGTGCAGCGCCTCGTCGTCCATCCAGCCGAGCATCAGCACCTCGCCGGTGTCGTACTGCTGGGCGATGGCCGGGACCAGACCGTCGGCACCGCGCTTGAGGCGGGCGGCGATGGCCGGGTCGAGGCTGCTGGCGGGCGGCGTGGCGCCGGGCGTGCTCGTCATGGGCCCATTGTGCCGTGGCCGCGAGGGCCTTCCGGGCGGACGTCCACTGGGCGGACCCCGGGTGACGGTCGTACGCTGGCGGGCATGTCGACCCATGCGAAGCGTGAACGTCTCCTGCTCGCCGATCTGTTGGAAGCGGCCGGCCCCGAGGCCCTGACGCTGTGCGACGGCTGGAAGACCCGCGATCTGGCCGCCCATGTGGTGGTCCGCGAACGCCGCGCGGACGCGGCGGGCGGGCTGTTGGTCAGCGCGCTGAAGGCCCGGCTGGAGCGGGTGCAGGCGGAGTTCGCGGCAAAGCCGTACGAGGAACTGATCCAGCTGATCCGCACCGGACCGCCCCGGTTCTCCCCGATGTCCCTCAAGCAGATCGACGAGGCGGCGAACACCGTCGAGTTCTTCGTCCACACGGAGGATGTGCGCCGGGCCCAGCCCGACTGGTCGCGCCGCGAGCTGGACCCGGTCTTCGCCGATGTGCTGTGGTCGCGCACCGAGCGGACGGCCCGGCTGCTGGGCCGCAGGTCCCCGGTGGGGCTGGTGCTGCGCCGCCCGGACGGCCAGACGGCGGTGGCCCACAAGGGGACCCCGGTGGTGACGGTGACCGGGGAGCCCACCGAGCTGCTGCTGTACGCGTCCGGCCGGCAGGACGCGGCGGACGTCGAGGTGGAGGGCGACCCGGCGGCGGTGGAGCGGCTGAGGACGGCCGAGCTGGGGATGTAGGGCCCGGGGCTCCGGGGGTGCCGGGTCAGCGGGGCAGTTCGGCGCGGCGGAGCACGGTGAAGGCGAGGCCCGCCGCGCCACCCGTCGCGCACACGGCCGCGCTGACGGCGTAGACCGGCCCGGTGCCCCGGAGGGCGACGGCAGCCCCCGTGACGGGGTGGCTCAGCGGGACGAGCGCGTAGGTGAAGAACGTCGATACGGAGGTGACCCGGCCCAGGTACGTCGGATCGGCGGTGGTCTGGACGAGGGCTCCGCACAGCGCGCCGGCCAGGCCGCCGCCGAGGCCGACGTACGCGGCGGCCGCGGCGGCTGCGAGGGGCACGGAAGGGACCTGCGCGGGGGCGGGGACGCCCGGCACGACATTGATGCACGGGAAGACTTGCGCAAGAAGAACTGCGTAATATCTATTGCGGAGTTCTTCGGGGGCCGAGCAGCCGCCGCGCCGCCAGGGCGAGCGAGACCTCGACCGCGTCCCGGGGGCGGGTGAGGCAGCGGCCGGTGAGCTGTTCGAAGCGGCGGAGGCGGTTCAGGACGGTGTTGCGGTGGCAGTAGAGCTTCGCGCCCGCCCGCTGCGCCGAGCCGTCCGCGTCCAGCCAGGCGGTGAGGGTGTCCACGATGACGTCGCGGTCGGCGGGGTCCAGCCGGTCCAGCGGGCCCAGCACCCGGTCGGCGAGCGCCCCGGCGAGGGCCGGGGAGGACGCGACCAGGGCGTCCGGAAGGTGCTCGTCGAGCAGGACGGTGCCCCCGGAGGCGGGGCAGGTGCGCAGCGCGGTCTCCGCCAGCCGCCGGGCGTCGCCGAGCGCGGCCAGTCCCTCGACGGCGGAGCCGATCCCGGCCCGGGTCCCGGCCGGCACGTCCAGCGCGGCGGCCAGCTCGCTC
>NZ_NEUE01000024.1 GCF_002910905.1 Streptomyces sp. SM11
AGGACGACCAGGCTGGCGGTCAGCAGACCCGAGTCCGGCCCGGAGTCCCGGTCGCGCCGGGCGTACACGCGGGCGGTGGCGGGCAGCCGGCCGAGGACGGTGAGCCGCTCGACGGTGAAGGGGACGTACAGCCCCTGCGCACCGCACGCGGCGAGCGCGACCTGGAAGGCGCCGTCCAGGAGCCGGGCGTCCACGGTCCCGGCGGGGTCGCCGCGCAGGACGCCCACGGCCTCCCCGGAGGCGGGGGCGACCGACAGGGACGCCACCGTGCGGAAGCCGCTGCCGTAGTCCAGCCCGGAGCGGGCGAACGCGGCGTACATCGCGTCGAGCGCGACCTCGGTGAAGCCGTGCGCGGCGGCCGGGGCGGCGAGCGCGGGCAGCTCGGGCGCGGTCAGGGTGGCGGTGCACACCAGGGCGCCGGAGCCGTCGCGAAAGGCGAGGGCGTCGCCGTCCCGCGCGGCCGTGAGCGTGGCGGGGGCCTCGACGGCCGCTCGGAAGGTGAGGTCGCGCAGCCCGAAGCGGTCCTGGCCGAGGAAGTCGGCGACCTTGGCCGGGTAGCCGGCCCCCGGCAGGGTGGGCCGGCCGAGCACGAGGTGCTCTGCGGCCTCCGGGTGGTCCGTCCACGTGCTAAGCATACGGGCGGGAGCGGGCGCGGGCTGCTGCTGCGCGGGCTCGAGCCACAGATACTTCTCGGCGTGCGGCGCGGTCGGGAAGCGCACCCCCGACCGGCGGCGCGGCCCGGCGGCGAGGTCGGCACCAGAGACGAACGCCTGCGCCGCGGCGGCGAGTTCGCCGCGGGCCGCGGGCGCGGCGGTGGGCAGCTCGTACGGGCGCACCGCCGTGGACGCGACCCCCACGTGGAGGGAGCGGACGTCCTCGACACCGGCCAGGAACAGCTGGAGCTTGTCCTGGAGCTGCTCGGCGCTGTCCGCGACGCAGGCCAGCCGGTGCACCCCGGCCGGACGCAGCCGGCTCGCCTCGGCCAGGGCCTCCAGGGAGGGGCAGTAGGCGGAGCGCAGCATGAGCACGAGCCGGCGGGCGAGGGTACGCAGCGCGTCGTCGGAGCCGGCCGAGAGGACCAGGAGCTGCGGACCGGAGTCCGTGCCGCCCTGGTCCGTGCCCGGTGCGGCCTCGACCACGACGTGGGCGTTCGCACCGCCGAAGCCGAAGCTGCTGACGCCCGCGACGCGCGGGCCGGGGCCCCACGGGAGGAGCCGGTCGGCCACGAACAGCGGGGAGCCGTCGAAGTCGAACGACCGGTTCGGGGTCTCGTAGTTCAGGGACGGCGGGATGTGGGCCGCCTGGAGCGCCAGCACCGTCTTGATGAGGCCGGCGATGCCCGCGGCGGGCTCCAGGTGGCCGATGTTGGTCTTCACGGAGCCCACCGCGACCGGCGGGCGGCCGGCGGGCTCGCCGAGGGCCGCGTGGAGGGCCTCCAGCTCAATGAGGTCGCCGAGCTGGGTGCCGGTGCCGTGCGCCTCGACGTAGCCGATGTCGGCGGCGGCGCGCCCGGAGCGGGCCAGCGCCCGGCGCAGCACGGCTTCCTGGGCCGGCCTGCTGGGCGCGGTGAGGAAGCCGGCGCTGCCGCCTGTGTGGTTGACGGCGGTGCCGCGGATGACAGCGAGGACCGGGTCTCCGTCGCGTTCGGCGTCGGAGAGCCGCTTGAGGATGAGGGCGCCGGCGCCCTCGCCCCGCACATAGCCGTCGGCGGCGTCGTCGAAGGCCCGGCAGGCGCCCTGCGGGGAGAGCATGCCGTTGCGGGTGAAGGAGCTGTTCTTGGCCGGGGTGAGCACCAGGTTGGCGGCGGCCACCACGGCGGCGTTGACCTCGCCGGCCCGCAGGTGCATGGCGGCCTCGTGCAGGGCGACGAGGGACGACGAGCAGGCCGTGTCGACGGCGAAGCTCGGGCCGGACCAGTCGAAGACGTGGGACAGACGGTTGGCGACCATGGAGGGGGCCGTGCCGGTGGCCACGTGCGGGTCGGAGTGGCCGATGCTGCGGGCCACGATCTCCGGGAAGTCGCTGGCGATGGCTCCGACGAAGACGCCGGTGGCGGCGCCGAGCGAAGTGTGGTCCCGGCCGCAGCTCTCCATGGCCTCGGCGGTGACGCTGAGCAGGATCCGCTGGAGCGGGTCCATGCGGCGCGCCTCGCGGTCGGTAAGCCCGAAGCGGGCGGCGTCGAAGTACTCGACGCCGTCGACCCAGCCCATCCGCACGTCGTCGGCGCCCGCCTCGGACCACAGGTGGGCCCAGCCGCGCTTGCCCTCGGGGGCGTCGCCGATGCTGGACACGCCGGCGACGAGGTTCTGCCAGAGCTCGTCCGGGGTGCTCGCGCCGGGGAACCGGCACGCCATGCCGATGACGGCGAGGGCGCCGTCATCGGCCGGCCGCGCGGCCGCGGGGGCCGGGACGGGG
>NZ_NEUE01000025.1 GCF_002910905.1 Streptomyces sp. SM11
CCGCCCGCCGTCGCCCCGTCGCCCTCCGCGTCGCCCGCGTCCGGCAAGCCGCGCCCCGGCCCGGACGCCGGCGTGGTCACCCGGGTCAACACCCTGCGCGCCGCGAACGGCTGCCCCGAGCTGGAGACCGACCCCCGGCTGACCGGGGTCGCCCAGCGGCACTCCGAGGACATGGCCGCGCGGGACTACTTCGACCACACCGACTCCTCGGGCCGGGGCGTGGGCGACCGGGTCGACGCCACGGGCTACGACTGGGCGGCCGTCGGGGAGACCATCGCGACGGGCATGAGCGATCCGGCCGCCGTCGTCGAGGAGTGGCGCAACAGTCCCGGCCGCGACGACGACATCTTCAACTGCGCCTTCGTCCACGTGGGCGTGGGCATCGCCGACTCCCCGCGCGGCCCCTACTGGACCCAGGTGCTGGCCACCCCGCGCTGAGCGGCCGGGCCCGTTGTCAGTGGCGGGTGCCAGACTCGGTGAGCATGGGAAACAGTGTGCGGCTCAGGGATGTCGGACCAGGGGACCTGGAGGTTTTCCTCGCGTACGAGCACGATCCGGAGGCGGTCCGGAGATCGCGCTTCGCTCCCCGGGAGCGGGAGGCGTTCATGGCGCACTGGACGACGAAGGTGCTGGGGGATCCGACCGTCCTCGTGCAGACGGTCGTCGTGGACGGCGAGCCCGCGGGGAACATCGTGGCCTGGTGGGAGGGGGAGCGGCGCTTCATCGGCTACTGGTTCGGCCGTCCGTACTGGGGCCGGGGCATCGGCACCGGGGCGCTGACCGCGTTCCTGGAGCGGGAGACGGCCCGCCCGTTGTACGCGGACCCCGCCGCCGGGAACACCGGCTCGATACGGCTGCTGGAGAAGTGCGGGTTCACGGCGGCCGGCACGGTGCGGTACGGGGAGGACGAGCACGTGGTCCTGGTGCTCGGCGCGGGAGCAGGCACGGACGCGGACGCGTGAGCAATCGTGGCCCGGCCCCGGGGTTGCCGGATCACGCTCCGGGCCGCTGGAGCGGCTTGGCCATGCAGATGCTGCTCTCGTACTCCCGGTAGTGGCCGAACTTCTCGCACACCGCGTAGCCGCTGGACGCGTACAACGCGATGGCCTCGGGCTGCTGGTCGCCGGTCTCCAGGACCATCCGGATCCGGCCGGCGGCGCGCGCGTCCTCCTCCAGGGCGGCCAGCATCCGCCGGGCCAGGCCCCTGCCGCGTCCCTCGGGGATCACGAACATCCGCTTGATCTCCGCGTCGCCGTCCCAGTAGCCCTCGGCGTTGCGGTCCTGGGTCCGCCAGCCACCGGTCGCCACCGGGCGTTCCCGCTCGTCGTAGGCGAGCAGGTACAGGCCGCGCGGCGGGAGGAACATCGAGGGGTCGAGCGGTGTGAGATCGCCCCCATCGCCGTAGCGCTCGTCGTATTCGAGCTGTACCTGGTCGTTGAGTTTGACGGCGTCGGGGTGATCGAAAGGCCGAGGCTGAATAATCATGCTAAATATCGTACATCTATGCGCTAGGTGGGGTGGGTACTGTTTCGGGATGCTCACAGTGACCTCCGTCAGTGGGCGACGAACGCTCGTGAAGATGGGGAGCATGTTTTGCTCACAGTGACCTCCGTGAATGTTAATGGGCTCCGCGCCGCCGCCAAGAAGGGCTTCGTCGAGTGGCTGGCGGGGACCGACGCCGATGTGGTCTGCCTCCAGGAAGTGCGGGCCGAGCTCGCCCAGCTGCCCGAAGGGGTGGGCACCCCCGAAGGGTGGCACACCGTCCACGCGCCCGCCGCGGCCAAGGGCCGCGCCGGTGTCTCGCTGTACTCGCGGCAGGCCCCCGAGCGGGTCCAGATCGGCTTCGGCGGTTTCGGGGTCCCCGGGGCGGAGGAGTTCGACACGAGCGGCCGGTACGTGGAGATCGACCTCCCCGGCGTCACCGTCGCGAGCCTGTATCTGCCCTCCGGTGAGGTCGGCACCGAGCGCCAGGACGAGAAGGAGCGCTTCATGGCCGCCTTCCTGCCCTACCTCCAGGGGCTGAAAGGGCGGGCGGCGGCGGACGGCCGGGAGGTCGTGGTCTGCGGCGACTGGAACATCGCCCACCAGGAGGCCGACCTGAAGAACTGGAAGGCCAACCGCAAGAGCTCCGGCTTCCTTCCCGAGGAGCGCGCCTGGCTGACCCGGGTCCTGGAGGAGGCCGCGTACGTCGACGTCGTGCGGCGGCTGCACCCGGACGTCGAGGGGCCGTACAGCTGGTGGTCGTACCGGGGGCGGGCCTTCGACAACGACTCCGGCTGGCGGATCGACTACCAGATGGTGACCCCGGGGCTTGCCGGGCGCGCGGTGAAGGCCTGGGTCGAGCGGGCCGCCACGCACGGCGAGCGCTGGAGCGACCACGCGCCGGTGACGGTCGTCTACGAGCGGTAGCGCGGGCAGTTACGCCTTCGGGGGCTGTGTGCCGTCCTCGCGGCGCAGCCTCCGGTCCAGGGCCATGGACAGCTCCGCGTCCACCACCGCGCGGGCCAGCGGCCGCAGCTGGGCCGGTTCGGTCTCGGCGGCGTGGGCATGGAGTACGCGTACGAAGATCTCGGCGAGCGCGTCCGCGTGCTCGCGGACGCGGCGGCCCGAGGAGAGCACAGTGGACAGCGGCACCCCTTCCCGTACGAGCTCGGCCGACACCTCCAGGAGACGGCGGCTGATGTGCACGATCTCGTCGCCGTCGGTGGCGAGATAGCCCAGGTCCAGCGCGGTGGCGAGGTTCTCGGGCGTGACCTCGCCCTCGAAGTAGTCCGCGAGCTGCTCCGGGGTGAGGCGGACCGGGGTCTCCTCGGTCGGTTCGCCCAGGCCCAGCACCTCGGCGACATCGCGGCCGCTCTCGAAGGTGGCGGCCAGGTCGGCGATGCCGTTGAGGGTGTGACCGCGCTCCAGCAGGCCGGTGATGGTCCGCAGTCGGGCCAGGTGGTGGTCGTCGTACCAGGCGATGCGGCCCTCGCGGCGAGGTGGTGGGATCAGTCCGCGCTCCCGGTAGAAGCGCAGGGTCCGCACGGTGATGCCGGCCTCCTTGGCCAGCTCCTCCATGCGGTATTCACGGTGCTCGCGTCCTTCAGCCACAGGGGCACCCTATGTTGTACCGCCGGTAACTTTCCTCGGTCCGCCCCCTACCCATCAGTACGGTCCTGCTCTACTCTCCGAACAATGCCAGTGATTGCTGGCAGAGTCGTGTGACGTACCGCGGGAGGCGGCAGCATGGCCCAGCAGGAGCACGTACGTGTGGCGGTGATCGGAACCGGATTCGGGGGCCTGGGGGCCGCCGTCCGGCTGCGCCGCGAAGGCATCACCGATTTCGTCGTCCTGGAGCGGGCCGACTCGGTGGGCGGCACCTGGCGCGACAACAGCTATCCCGGCTGCGCCTGCGACGTACCGTCCCACCTCTACTCCTTCTCCTTCGCGCCCAACCCCGACTGGCCGCGCACCTTCTCCGGCCAGGAGCACATCCGGGCCTACCTGGAGCGCGTCGCCGACACCTTCGGGCTCCGCCCGCACATCCGGCTGAACCACGAGGTGAAGCTGATGAGCTGGGACAAGGAGAACCTGTACTGGGTGATCGAGTCCGCCAACGGCACGACCCTCCGCGCGGATGTGGTCGTCTCCGCCACCGGGCCGCTCTCCGACCCCAAGATGCCCGACATACCCGGGCTCGACTCCTTCCCCGGCAAGGTCTTCCACTCCGCGCGCTGGGACCACGACTACGACCTGACCGGCAAGCGCGTCGCGATGGTCGGCACGGGCGCGTCCGCCATCCAGATCGTCCCGGCGATACAGCCGAGGACCGCCAGGCTCACGCTCTTCCAGCGCACCCCGCCATGGGTCATGCCGCGCATGGACCGCACGATAAGCAAGGCCGAGCGGGCACTGCACCGGGCCGTTCCCGTCACCGGCACGGCACGCCGTGGACTGCTTTGGGGCATACGGGAGTTGCAGGTCAGCGCCTTCACCAAGCACCCCGACCAGCTCGGCCTGGTGGAGAAGATAGCCAAGTCCAACATGGCGCGGGCGATCAAGGACCCTGCCCTGCGGGCCAAGCTGACCCCCGATTACCGCATCGGCTGCAAGAGGATCCTGCTCTCCAGTACCTACTACCCGGCCCTCGCCCAGCCCAACGTGGACGTGGTGGCCTCCGGGCTCGGCGAGATACGCGGCAACACGGTGGTCGCCGCCGACGGGAGCGAGGCGGAGGTCGACGCGATCATCTTCGGCACCGGCTTCCATGTGACGGACATGCCGATCGCGGAGCGGGTCGTCGGCGAGGAGGGCATCACGCTCGCCGAGTCGTGGAAGGGCGGGATGAACTCGCTGCGCGGCGCGACCGCCGCCGGGTTCCCCAACTGGATGACAATTATCGGCCCCAACACCGGGCTCGGCAACTCCTCGATGATCCTGATGATCGAGTCCCAGCTGAACTACATGGCAGACTACCTGCGGCAGTTGAACGTCCTGGGCGGGCGGGCCGCGCTCGGCGCCCGCGCCACCGCCGTCACCGGGTGGAACGACCGGGTCCAGCAGCGGATGAAGCGCACGGTGTGGAACACCGGCGGCTGCACCAGCTGGTACCAGGACGCGGAGGGCCGCAACACGACGGTCTGGCCGGGCACGACGGGTGAGTTCCGGCGGCAGACGCGTTCGGTGGACCTCGCGGAGTACGACGTCATACGGGCCGGAGCGGCGGGTGGTGCGCAGCGGGCCGCCGGGGCCGGGCGCGTGCCCGAACAGCCCGGCCGCACCGACCGCGAGACGGTGACCGCCGTTTCCGAAACCGAATCCGTCGCAGAGGCGGCCACGCGATGAGCCGCCTCCCGCACCGCGACACCGTACCGCCGGCGCCCGCGGCCGAGTTGACCGCGCGCTCCGCCGACGGTTCGCGGATCCACGTCGAACTGCACGGCCCCGAGGACGCCCCGGCCGTCGTCCTGGCCCACGGCTGGACCTGTAGCACCCGCTTCTGGGACGCCCAGATCCGTGACCTGGCCGCCGACCACCGGGTCATCGCCTACGACCAGCGCGGCCACGGGCTCACCCCCGAGCCGGGACCCGGCGGCTACAGCACGAACGCGCTGGCCGACGACCTCGAAGCGGTCCTCGCCGCGACGCTCGCCCCGGGCCGCAAGGCGGTGCTCGCCGGGCACTCCATGGGCGGGATGACGGTGATGGCCGCCGCCTCGCGCCCCGGACTGCGCGAGCACGCCGCCGCCGTCCTGCTCTGCTCCACCGGCAGTACGCGGCTGACCGCCGAGGCCCTTGTCCTGCCGCTGCGCGCGGGCGCACTGCGTACCCGGCTCACCACCGCCGTACTGGGCGCGAAAGCACCCCTCGGCCCGGTCACCCCGGTCTCCAGGAAGGTCCTCAAGTACGCGACGATGGGCCGGGGTTCGGCGCCGGACCGGGTCGACGCCTGCGCCCGCATCGTGCATGCCTGCCCGCGCCGCGCGAGGGTGGAGTGGGGCCATGTGCTCGCCGAACTGGACCTGGCTTCGGGCGTACGCGAACTGCGGGTGCCGACCGCGGTGATCGCCGGCACGGACGACCGGCTGACCCCGCCGGTCCACGCGCGGAACATCGCGGCCGCCCTGCCGGTCGGCCTGGGCCTGACCGAGCTGACGGGCATGGGGCACATGACGCCGGTGGAGGCCCCGGAGGCTGTCACGGCGAAGATCAGGGAACTGGTCACCCGGTACGTCGCCACGGGGACGGCCACCATGGCCGCGAAAGAGGATGTCGCATGAGCAGCAGGCGGAATCTGGAGGGCCAGGTCGTCGTCGTCACCGGCGCGGCCCGGGGCGTGGGCGAACTGCTCGCCCGCAAGCTGTCGGCACGCGGGGCGACGCTGGCGCTCGTCGGCCTGGAGGCGGACGAACTGAAGCACGTCTCCGAGCGGCTGCACGGCGAGAGCGACCACTGGTTCGCCGACGTCACCGACCACGAGGCGATGGCCCGGGTGGCGCGCGAGGTGAAGGAACGCTTCGGCAAGGTCGACGTCGTCGTCGCCAACGCGGGCGTCGCCTCGGGCGGCCCGTTCGCCGACTCCGACCCGGACGCCTGGCGGCGGGTCATCGAGGTGAACCTCATCGGCGGCGCGGTCACCGGGCGGGCCTTCCTGCCGGTGCTGATGGAGAGCCGCGGCTACTTCCTCCAGATAGCGTCGCTGGCCGCCATCACCCCGGCCCCGATGATGACCGCGTACTGCGCGTCCAAGTCGGGCGTCGAGGCCTTCGCGCACAGCCTGCGCGCCGAGGTCGGCTACAAGGGCGTCAAGGTCGGCGTCGGCTATCTCTCCTGGACCGACACCGACATGGTGCGCGGCGCGGACCAGGACGACGTGATGCGCGAGCTGCGCCAGCGGCTGCCGTGGCCGATGAACCGTACGTATCCGCTCGGCCCGGCCGTCGACCGGATCGTGGACGGCATCGCACGCCGCTCCCCGCACGTGTACGCCCAGTGGTGGCTGCGCGGGATGCAGTCGGTCCGCGGCTATCTGCCGTCCGTCATCGCGATCGGCGGGCAGCGCGAGATGCGGCGCTTCGAGCCGCGCCTCCACACCGTGTCGAAGGGCCTGGTGGGGGCCGGGGGAGCGGCGGACCAGGACGCGCGTGCGGAGCGCGCGGACCGTGGGTGACGGTGGGTAGTGGTCCGAAATGCGTGAGAAGTCGGGTCGTGCAACGCTGAGCACGGCCCCGCTGGGGACCACCCCACACGTACCCCCACGCATCCCACTGGAGTGAACAGCATGGGTATCGCAGACCAGTTCAAGGACAAGGCGCAGGAGCTCGCCGACCAGGCCAAGCAGAAGGCCGGTCAGGGCAAGGAAGAGGCCGAGGACCGGGCCTCCCAGGCCCGTGACCAGAAGTCGGACTCCTCCCCGGGCATGAAGGAACGTGCCCAGGACGCGGCGGACCAGGCGCGCGAGCGTTTTGACCGTTGACGGTCCTTGAGGTGTGACGCGTGCGCGCTGCGGTTCGCGCGTGCGTACGCGTCGCGTCAGGAGGCGCATCCGGGCGACCGGGTGCGCCTCCTTCTCGTCCCTGTGGCTTCCGTTCTTCCTGTTCTCTTCTGGCTGCCGCAAGGACCCGAGGCGTCTCGTGGGGCAACGCGAGCCGCAGCCCGTAGTGCTTCGAACCTGCGGAAAACCGACCCACCCCGGCTCTTGGGGCTCACCCTCCCGGGGCCCGGGCTCCTCTAGTCGGCGGCGGTCAGCCAGTGGTAGCGGTGCTCCGGGCGGCCCGTGGTGCCGTAGCGGAGGGCGACGCGGGCGTGGCCGGTGGAGACGAAGAACTCCAGGTAGCGGCGGGCGCTGACCCGGGACAGGCCGCTGTCGGCGGCGCACTCCGACGCGGACAGCCCTTCGGGGCGGGCGGCGAGGGTACGGCGTACGAGATCGGACGTCTGCTCGGTGACGCCCTTGGGGAGCCGGGCGCCGGCGGCCGGTACAGGGGCGGGCACGGGAGCGGGCGTGGACG
>NZ_NEUE01000026.1 GCF_002910905.1 Streptomyces sp. SM11
CGGGTGCCGAGGGAGCGGGGACGGCCGTGCTGCCGACGCGGCGGACCGATCGGGGCGTACACAGCCGGTGGCCACCGCACCCAACGGCCAGGGTCTCTGTTCGACGCGGTGGTGCGGCGCCCGGTGACGGTGGACTGGTCCCCGTCACGGTGCCGGGCGGGCCCCCGCCAGTACGGCGGTGTGGACGGCACGGGCGATCCGCGCGCCCCAGGGGGAGCGGGGTCCGGCGAAGGGATCGCCGCCGTCGGGCCCCGGTTCGGGGGCGGCGACGCACACCGCGTCCGTGGGGGTGCCCGAGCAGTCGAGGCCGGCGTCCAGGAGGGCCTGGACCTTGGCCTCGGTGGCGGTGGCGACGGCGTTGACGAGGGCGGCGTCGGAGAGCGCGACGGGCAGCGTGACGACGATGTTGACCGTGCCCGGCCGGAACGGGGACGCGGGGACGTCCGCGCGCTCCGCCCGGTGCGGGTCCCGGGTGGTGGTGTCGGGGGCCGCCGCCCAGCCCCGTACACCGAGGCCCGCGGTGACGGTCGCCGTGACACCGCTGTCGTGGCCGGTCGTGTACGCGGCGACGTCGGCCGCGGTCATCAGCCCGGCGCCCGGGCCGGTGAGCCCCTCCGCGGCGGCGATCTCGGCGAGGTGGCGGTCCGGGTCGAGGCGCGGGTAGCCACCGGGGACCCGGGCGTTGAGGATCCAGGCCCGGAGGCCGATGCCGCCGCCGAGAACCGCGCTGCTGCAGACCCGGACGCCGGGACCCAGCCGCCAGAGAAGGTGGTGGAGGTGGTGCCCGTCCTCGTGCCGGTCGCGCAGTTCGCCGCGTTGCGCGGGCAGCCGGAGACGTACGGAAGTGATGGCGCACCCCTGGTGGCTCGGCGGGTCGGCGGTGGTCCGTCGTTCGACGGCCACGGTCCGCCGATCATATGCGGGGCCCGCGCCCTCACCCGATTGGCCTAACGGGTTCCAGGGCGGCCGGATGCCGCCGCACGGGGCCGGAGCCCCGCACCGGGCTCCCGGGGGCCGCGATCGGGGCGGGCGGGCGGTTGCAGCGTCCATGGGGGTGAGGCGCGATGGAATCCGGACGCGCCACCTCCGGTGGAGCCAACCACAGGGCGTGCCCGAGAGGAGGAATCGGTCATGGGAGCCGCTGACGGTTTCACGGATTCCGGAGAGCTCGACGGTCTGACCGTGTACGACAACGACGGCGAGAAGGTCGGCAGTGTGGGCCGGGTGTACGTCGACGACGACACCGGCAAGCCCGACTGGGTCACGGTCAAGACCGGCCTGTTCGGCATGAAGGAGAGCTTCGTCCCGCTCGCCGGAGCCCGTCGAGTGGGCTCCGACCTGCACGTCGCCCATCCCAAGGACAGCGTCAAGGACGCACCCCGGGTGGACGCGGACGCGCACCTCTCCGTCGCCGAGGAGGAGGAGCTGTACCGGCACTACGGCCTGACCAAGAAGTCCGGCAACCTCGGCGAGAACCGGCCGGCCGGCATGGACGCGCCGACCACCGCCGGGACCGGGGCGATGGGCGCGGCCGGTGCCGCAGGGGCCGCGGGCACGGCCCGTGGGACCGGAACGGCCCCCGGCGCCAAGGCCACCGGAAAGGCGACCACGGCGGGGACGAGCGCCGGGGCGGCGGGAGCGGGCATGGCAGGAGCGGGCAGCGGTACGGGCAGGCACCGCGACACGGACGCCTCCACCACGGCCCGCCCGCTGGCGGGCGCCGGCGCGGGCACGTCCCGGGCCGCCGACATGAGCGGCAGGGAGGAGCTGATCCGCTCCGAGGAACAGCTGCACGTCGGCAAGGAGGAGTACGAGAGTGGCAGGGCACGGCTGCACAAGTACGTGGTGACCGAGGAGGTCACCCGGACCGTGCCCGTGTCCCACGAAGAGGTACGTGTGGTCCGCGAACCGCTCCAGCCCGGCGAGAAGACCACCGGGACGACGGACTTCGGCGAGCAGGACGTCGAGGTCACGCTGCACGCCGAACGCGCCACCGTACGGAAGGAAGCCGTACCGGTGGAGCGGGTCCGGCTGGAGACCAACCGGGTCACCGAGCAGAAGGAGGTCTCCGCCGAGGTCCGCAAGGAGAGGATCGACTACGCGGACGGCAAGGACATGGGCAGCGGAGAAGACGCCGGCGGCGAGTTCGGCCAGGGTCGACGCCGCTGACCCGCACCTCCTCAGGTGGCCGTACGCCCGCTCCCACGTCCTCGGCCGCCGGGCGGGCTCGCACGCGGAGTCCGCCCGGCAGGCTGTCCGGCACCGTCCGCGCTCGACGGCGCGGCTGGAACCGTACCGAGGGGCGTCCGTCGGGCTGTCACGCGGCTTCCCGCGGATCGGACGCGGCGCGGCGGGCCCGCCGTGCGTGGGGCCGGCGCGGCGCGGGATCGTCCCGTCCGCGCCGGCCCGGCGGATTCCGCCCGGGCTACGGAGCCTGGAGAGCGATCACCGCGTTCTGGCCGCCGAAGCCGAAGGAGTGGCTGACGGCCCGCCGTACGGGCACCTCGCGCGGGACCTTGGTGACGCAGTCGATGTCGAACCCGGGCTCAGGGGCGTCCAGGTTCGCGATCGGCGGGACCACCCCGTGCTGGAGTGTGAGGATCGTCAGGCCGGCCTCAATGGCGCCGGCCGCCCCCATGCAGTGGCCCAGCACGCCCTTGGGGGCGGTGACGGGCGGCCGGTGCGGATAGGCCCGACCGATGAGAGCGGCTTCGGTGGCGTCGTTGAGAGGGGTCGACGTCCCGTGCGCGTTGACGTGGTCGATGTCCTCCGCCTGCCAGCCCGCGTCGCGCAGCGCGCCGTCGACGGCGCGCTGCGCGACGTCCCCGGAGGGGTGGGGGCTGGTGGGGTGGTGGGCGTCGGTGGTGGCGCCGGTGCCCGCGATCAGCGCCCGGGGGGAGGCTCCTCGGGCACGGGCGTCCTCGGCCCGCTCCAGGACCATGATGGCCGCGCCCTCACCCATGACGATCCCGGCCCGGTCGGCGGCGAAGGGACGGCAGAGGCGGGCGGGGTCGCCGTCTCGCAGCGCTGCCGCGCCGGAACGGGCGAAGCCGGTCATCGCGACCGGGAACACGATCGACTCGGTGGCCCCGGCGATGGCGATGTCGCAGTGGCCCAGCGTCAGCATGTCCCGGGCCACCGACAGCGCGGTCACCCCGGACGAGCAGGCCGTGCACGGGGCGAGGCTCGGTCCGGTGGCCTTCATCCGGATGGCGATCTCGGCCGCGGGCATGCTCGGGATGGTCAGCAGGATGCCCGAGGGCGAGGTGGCCTCGGGGCCGCGCCGCTCCAGGGCGACGGCCTGTTCGGTGAGTCCGGCGGATCCTCCGCTGCTGGTGCCGACCACGACGGCGACCCGGGGGCTGTCCCAGTGCGCCGGGTCGAGCCCGGCGTCGGCGACCGCCTCCCGGGCGGCCAGGACGGCGAACTTGACATACCGGCCCATCCGGAACGCGGTCCGGCCGCCGACCGCGTCGTCGAGGTCGATGCCGGCGACGGTGCAGGCGAAGTCGACGGCGCAGCCCCGGAGTTCGGGGACGGTGCGGGCGGGCGAATCCCCGGCACAGACTCCGGCCCAGGTGGTGTCGGTGGTGTGGCCGACCGGGGTGATCATTCCCAGCCCGGTGACGGCGATGGCGGGTCGCTTCATCGGGTGTTGCTCACCGGCACCGTGGCCTCGGCCGCCGCGCTGCCGACGGCCGCGTCGATGTACGCGGAGATGTCGGCCAGCGTGGCGTCCTTGTACAGCTTCTCCGAGTCGGCGTCGACGCCGAGGGTCTCCTTGATGATGACGGCGAACTCGGCGACCGCGAGGGAGTCCATCTCCAGGCTGTCCATCGTGGACTCCGGCAGGATCTCGGCGGCGGGCACCTTGAACGTTCCGGTCAGAACCTCGGCGATCTTGGGGTGGATGGTCTTCATGATGTTTCCTCTCATCGGCATCTCATCGGATCGGGTTCTTCCTGCACGGCGGGGAGTTGAAAACAGCGACCCACCGCCCGAAGTAACTGGATGACGATCTTCCGGTTACGCCCTGGGGCGAACCGATTCGTCTACGCTCACCTGCGGCTTCTCGAACCATCGGGAGAGGATCGAGGTGGTTCCCCAGTACGCCAGCAGGACCCCGCGGGTGCCGAGCGTCGCCACCTTCTCGCGCAGCGGACGCTTCCTGCTGCCGCAGACGGGCCGCCGGAACTCCGCCGCGCGGCCCCGGACTCCCGCACTGCGACCCTGGTTCCAGGGCCCCTCGGGGTCGTCGTAGACCTCCGCGTAACCGGGTCCGGCGATCGGCCAGTCCGACATCAGGCGCTCGGGAAGCGCGAAGGACCCGACCAGGGCGGGGGTGTGGGCGGCCACGACGGCGATCGCCTCCTCCACCGCATCGGGCAGAAAGGTGACCTGATCGGCGGTCAGCCGTCCGGAGGCGAGCAGGTCGCCGCTGTTACTGGCGATCCACTGGAGCGCGAAGAGCCTGCGCAGCTCGGTCAGCCGTTCGCGGGCCTCGCCCTCGGGCAGGGAGGCCGCGGCCTCGGTGTACGCCTCGTCGGCCTGCCGGCAGGCGTACGCCTCGACGCCGCGCAGCGCGGCCGAGGAGGCGGCGTTCCAGCGGCCGAGCGGGTCGCCGGGCGGTGCGGCGCTCATCCGTTCGCGGGCACGGACGAACCAGAGGTCCTCCACGGCCGCGAACAGCCGGCCGAGAAAGGCGGGATCATCGAGCTCACCGGGGCCGTCACCCTCGACCGTTTCCCGGGCGGTGGCACTGAACAGCATCTCGGCGGCGGCCTTGGCGTGCACGGCGAGGTTGTCGCCCTCGGCGGTGATCGCGCCCTCGATGCCGGTGAGCAGCTCGGTCATGCCGTTGTTCTCCAGCAGCCCCTGGGCGCCGCACCGTTCACGGCACTCGACGATGACACCGCGCGCCTGCCAGGTGATCCACCCCTTGGCGACGGCCACCAGCCGCTCCGCCTCGTCCCGGTCGGCCTCCGGGGCCGACTCCCAGCGGTCCAGGGCCCTGCGGTGCAGCAGGCTCATCGCGTAGACGGTCGCCATCGCGCCGGCCAGCGGCCCGTGGTGGGTGCGGTGCGCGTACACCGGGACCCGCTGCGCGGCGCGCGATCCGGAGATCATCCGGTGACCGGCGTACCGGACGGCGATGGCCAGGGTGACCCGGGCGGAGCCGACCGCGCAGGCGCTCATGGAGAGCTTGCCGGGGGTGACCCGGCCGATGGAGGCGAGGAACCGCCTTCTGCGGTTGGGGATTTCGCTGCGGAACGTCCCGTCGTCGCCGATCTGCCCCTGCTCTCCGGCGAGCAGCGCGTCACGCGGGACGAAGCAGTGGTCGAAGGAGGTCAGGCAGTGGTCGACCGGGGAACCCATCCGGGCGGGCAGCCGCCGCACCCGGACGCCGGGCAGGGCGCGGTGGGCGTCGGTGAGCGGGGCGAGGAAGAGGAAGACCCCGTGGTCGGCGCCGTCGGCGAGCAGCCGGGCCGCCACCACACCGGACTTGGGGCCGCCTGCGGGGCTGGTGTTGGGCATGAACTTCTGCGCACCGGCGTGCGGGGTATGCAGGACGAAGCCGTCGCGTTCGCGGTCGTACGTCGCGGTCGTCTCGACAGCCGCCGCGTCGTTGCCGTGCGCCACCTCCGTACAGAGGAAGGTGCCCACGCGCCGCAGGGCGAGGAAGTCCGACACGTCGCGCGGGGTGCCCGCGTCGTGGTCGAGGAGGCTGCCGAGGAAGAGGTTGTAGTGGATGCCCGCCACGGTGGTCAGCGCCGGATCGACGGGGCCGAGCCACTCGTGCAGGGCGGCCAGCGCCCGGGGATCCGCGGCCAGTCTCGCGCCGCTGTCGAGCGCGTTGTTGAGGATGCGCAGCCGGTGATAGGAGAGGGCGAGTCGTTCGTCGGGGGTGCCGCCCCCGGGGCGGCGAAACGGTTCTGTTGTGAGCAGCCGACGCCAGAGCCCGTGCTCCTGGCGGAAGTTCGGCCCGAAGAGCACTCCGGTGAGCAGGTCGTTCGCGGACGGCGGGGCCGCGTCGTTCATGATTACGGTCACAACACAGTAACGATCAAGGAACGGCGAGGACACCCCCCGCCGTCCCGAAATGCCCCGCTTCTCAGGCGCGTTGGAAGGCGAGGGCGACGTTGTGGCCGCCGAAGCCGAAGGAGTGGCTCAGCGCCGTCTCGACCCGCTGGTGACGGGGCTCCTTGGTCACGCAGTCGAGCGGGAAGGCGTCGGGGAGCGCGTCCAGGTTGGCGATCGGCGGAATGGCGGAACGTTCCAGCGTCAGGACGGTGGCCACCGCCTCGATCGCGCCCGCCGCCGCCAGGGTGTGCCCGACGACGCCCTTGGGCGCGGTCACCGGCGGCCGGTGCGGGAAGAGCCGGGAGATGAGGGTGGTCTCCATGGCGTCGTTGAGGGGCGTGGAGGTGCCGTGGGCGTTGATGTGGTCGACGTCGCGCGGCATCCAGCCCGCCTGGTCGAGCGCCGCCTGGACCGCCCGCTGGGCGCCGTGCCCGTCGGGGGCCGGGGCGGTGGGGTGGTGGGCGTCCGTGCTGGACCCGGCCCCGGTGAGCAGGGCGCGCGGACGGCGGCCACGGGCTCGGGCCCCGGCCTCGCGCTCCAGGACCAGCATGGCGGCA
>NZ_NEUE01000027.1 GCF_002910905.1 Streptomyces sp. SM11
CCGCAGGCCGTCGCCGTACGACGGGCCCTCGGGACTGGACGAGCGCGACCTCCGCGAGCGCCGGGTCGGCGGGGTGCGCGACGGCCGGGGCCAGCGCGTCGGGGGCGGGCCGGGCGGCGGCGTCGGCCGAGGTGGCCGCCTGCATGCGGAGCAGCGCGTCGAAGGCGAGGACCGTACGGGAACGCTCGACGTCCCCGCGCCGGACGGAGACGGGTGCTTCCGGGGTCCGCCGCCGCGAGCCCGCCTGCCCGCCCGCCCACCTGAGCGGCACGACGGCGAAGATCCCCTCCGCCACCGGGTCGACCCCGAGGAGCTCCGCGAGGCGTTCCTCGTCGAACCAGAGGGCCGGCTCGACGGCCAGCCCCCGGGCGGCCGCCCACATCCGCCAGGTCTGGACGCAGGCGCCGAGGTCCATGGAGACCGCGTGGAAGGAGAAGCTGTTGTACTTGAAGGAATTCTGCCAGTACTTGATGCCGAGCACCAGGTACTGGTCGGTCTCAGGACCCGGCGCACCCTCCCCCAGTGCGTCGCGCACCCGGCCGGAGACATCGCCCGTGAGCAGCCGCTGCATGGCGTGGTGCCGGGTGGAGTAGTAGTGCACGCCGGGCGGAACGGGTCCGCTCGGCCCAGACACCCAGTGGATGCTGACCGGGTACAGCCCACCGCCGGAGGCGGCGCCGCGCGACCAGTTGGCCAGCGGGTAGAAGGGCAGCGCGTTCAGGTCCGTGTTGGCCTGGACACCGAGGCGGCGGCCGGTCAGCCCGTACGAGTCGCGGAGCATGCCGGAGAGCGAGACGAGGTCGAACTCCCCCTGGCCCACGGCGCCTTCGGGGAACAGGCCCCGGTCGAGCGTCGCCCCGCCCGGGTAGCGGGCGTCCGGCAGCGGGAAGGCGTCCGCGCCAGGGTGGAACTTGGCCTTGCGGGGGCCGTCCTGCCAGTTCGGTACATAGTCCACGGGGTCCATCGGGACCCGGCCGCGGTGCATGATCGCGGCGGCGTATTCATGGGCGTATCCCATGGGGAGCTCCTTGGTCACGGGAAGGCGTCACGGGAAGGGGTGCGGGGCCGGGTTGAGATCGGCGTCGGTGAGGTCCGCCGTCCGCAGGCCCGCCTCGCGCAGGGCGGTGCGCAGCCGGGGCATGCCCAGGGCTCGCTGGCGGGTCCAGCCGAAGTCGATCGGCAGCAGGCCCGGCACGATCACGCTCACCGTTCTCAGCCCCAGGTCGCGCTGTTCCGGCATGGTCTGGTCGACGACGACCACGTCGAACCCGGCGGCGGCGACCGTGTCCACGCACCGCGACAGGTCCTCGCGCAGATCGTCGGAGACCGGGAGTACCGGCCGCGCGCCGGGCCCGTCCCCGTACAACTGGTCGAAGGAACGGGCCGGTGGGCGTACGCTCCCCGGCGCGCCGAGCAGGAAGTCCGCGTGGTCGCCCATCTCCGGGATCCCGTACGCCAGCGGGTGGTCGTGCAGCGCCTCGACCTTCGCGAAGTCGTCACTCATCGGGCGCAGCCGCTCCTCGTCCCGCTCCGTGCGGCCCTGGAGGTTGACGGCGTCGGTGGCGATCTCGCAGAGCGCCCCCGCGAGCGCCGCCTCCGGGTCGAGTCCGGCGCCCGCGCCGAAGCACATCCGGCCGGGCCCGCCGTCGGGCCGGACGGCGACGCCGGTGACCACGGGGATCGGGAAGGTGATCCGGGTGTCGAAGAACCGTGCCTCGTAGCCGTACATCTCCAGCCGGTCCACCATCTGCCGGGTGGCGGGGCGGCGGCTGGTGCGCGGGTCGATCTCGGGCAGCGCGGCCCGCCCGTACCAGGAGAGCAGGAACGCGTCCCGCTCGACGACCTCCATAAGCCCGAAGTAGGCGGCCTCCTCCAGCGCGCCCCCGGACGCGCAGCCGTTGGAGCTCTCCTGCACGAACCGGTTCTCCAGGCCCGGCGCGTGGTAGTAGGTGAGCACTTCGGGGACCAGGACGGTACGGGAGTCGCGCAGCGACCAGCCGCGCACCCAGGGGATCTCCCGTCCCGGAGTGAAGGGCGGGACGCGGGGGTTGGCCCGGTGGAAGGCGTCGGAGTAGAGGCCGCATACACGCGGGTCCACGACGGCCCGGCCCTCGGCGCGCAGGGCGTCCAGGCTGGCGTGCACCTGGGCGCGTTTGGCGCGGGACCGCATGCCCGCGTACCGCTCCAGGCCCTCCAGGACCCCGATGCGCAGGCTCTCGGCGAAGGTGTCGGCGTGCCCGCCCCAGAACGTCTCGCGCAGATACGGCCCCGAGCGCATGGAGAAGCAGCCGATGGTGGCGGAGGTGGACGTGGAGGAGACGTCCTGGACGACGGAGGGTCCGAGCGACCCGCAGACGGGGTTGGCGTAGGGCGCGACGGGCAGCTCGTAGTCCCCGATGTCCCGGACCCGGAAGCCGCCTGGCCGCAGCTTGGGCGCGGGCCGCAGGGTGAGGGCCGCCGCCGTGTCGCTGTCGGGCTCGGGCCGCCCGCAGGCGGGGCACTCCGGGTCGGGGACGAGCGGGTAGTGGCGCACGGTCAGGGTCCGGAGATCGACGAGGTGGACTGCGGGGAAGGCCCCGGTGGCCGGTCCGCCGCCGTCCCGCCTGGCGGCGATGACCCCGGCGAGCGCTTCGGCCGCGAACGGGGTGATGTACGGGGACGGGCCCGCCGCCCGGGTCCCGGACCCGAGCTCCAGCGCCTCGCGCAGAGCGACGGACCGCACGCCCTGCCACCGGCGCTCCAGGCAGCGGGCGCAGGGGCGCCGGCCGTCGTCTCCCTCCGCCGCCGGAATGGGCCCGACGACGGCGTGCCGCCCGTAGTAGCGCACGGGGACGGCGGAGGCGGCCGGCCCCTCCTGACGGAACGCGTCGCGTACACCGAGGGGCGCGACGTCCGGCTTCAGGGCCACCTCCGCCCCGCCGTGCCGGGCAAGCCCCTCCCCCAGCAGCTCCGTGAGCAGCCGGGTGGACTCCTCCAGCACCGGGGCGTCCGAAGCGTCCGGGGCGTCCACCGGGCTCGGCACGTCCGGGAAGGCTGACGGGCCTGGGGCGCCCGACGTATCCGGCGTGTCCGAAGCGTCCTGTGCGTTCCGTGCGTCCGAGGCGTCCTGAGCCGTCTCAACGGGCATCGGTGCCGCCCTCGCCGTCCACCGTGAGCAGCACCCGGGCCGTGGCGATGGGGCCGGAGAGCAGGTCCGCCGGGGTCGTCGGCACGTACAGGGCGTCGCGCCCGGCGGACCGCAGGGCCTCCAGCACCGCGTCGAACGTGGTCTCGTCCGCGTCCGCCGCGACGGACTCCCCGCCCACCGCGATCGCCCCGGGGGCCAGATCACCCACCAGCGGGTCACCGGGGTCGACCGCCGCCCCCGGGTCCTCGGCGGCGAGCTGCACCTGACCGAGCAGGTCCCGCAGGGCGGACGCGGCCGCCGTACGCCGGGACAGCCCGGCCCCGACCGCCCAACGCCCCTGCGCCGACGGGCCGTCCGCCTCCCGGGCCAGCACCACGTGCGCCGGGGTGCGGTCCGCCTCGCCCAGGTCCAGGAGGTCCACGGCGGTGTCCAGATTGCCGGCGGACTTCAGCAGGAACACCAGCTCCGGGTCGTCGCCGCCGACCGCCAGCGGGCTCACCCGGGTGGTGCCGCGTACGGCGCGGAGCAGGGCGTCGTGGGCGAGC
>NZ_NEUE01000028.1 GCF_002910905.1 Streptomyces sp. SM11
GCCCCGGTGCCGCCACCGGTCGTCAGGGCGTCGGGCCCGAACGTCCGCAGCGCCTGCGCACCGCCGTCCCGGCCACCGGCCCCGACGCCCGCCAGGGGGACCACGTGCTCCACGTACGCCTCGGCCGCCGCGTACAGCGCCCGGGTCCGCGCCCCGGCCAGGTGGTGCACGTCGAACGCGGCGATCCGGCGGCGCGCCCCGCCCCCGAGCGCGACCTCGACCCGGCTGAGCTTCAACGGGGTCTGGGTCAGCTCCTCGTCGTCGTAACGGCGGAAGACCCCGGTGTACGGGCGGACCAGCGCGGTGCTGATCCGGTTGAGCTCCTCGACCAGGGTCTCCGCGTCTCGGGCGGTCTCCACGGTCGCGGTGACGGGCAGCGTGAGCGGGCCGGGAAGCGCGGCGGGTCCGCCGGCGGCCCCCGGGCCTCCTTCGACGGCCGGAGCGGCGCAGCTCACGCACCGGGGGTGGGGCTGGACCGGTTCGGCCATCACGTCCAGCGACTCCAGGTCCTGGACGAGGACCTGGCCGGCGGTCTCGGCGGGCAGCGCACCGGTGGTCAGGCGGAAGATCTCGTAGCCGACGAGGTTGCCGACCATCGCGGCGACCGGCCCGGACAGGGCGTCCCCGCCGGCCGGTACGGCCCCGGCCGCCTCGCTCCACAGCTCGGCCGCGGCACCGGGGTCGACGTTGCCGCCCAGCCGCAGCAGGGCGCAGGACCAGCAGCCGGTGGAGCCGGCGGTGGCGAGCGGGCCGACGATCAGGCGGCGGCCGAACAGCCAGGCGGGGATGAGGGTCACCCCCTCGGGCACCCCGGCGGCCAGCAGCCGGTGGGTCCGCGCCCCGGCCCCCGCGCCGGTGACCACGACGACGTCGTAGCCGTCCAGGTCGGCCCAGCCCGCGTCCGTCCCGGCGGTGAGCGCCTCGACGCGCGCCCCGTTGGCGGTGGCCTCGGCCGCGACGTCGTCCGGGGCCGTGACGGTGCCGATGCCCGCGCAGCCGTTGCGCACCAGACTCAGCGCGCACCAGCGGGCCGTCTCGTCGTCGCCGAGGACGGCGACGCGGGTGGCGCGGTAGCGGGCGAAGCGGGCGGGGGCGTCGTCGGTGTAGTGGTCGACGTAGGCAATCTGCGCGGCGAACCGCTCGGCGCTCTCCTCGTCGAGGTTGTCCCGGGCGGGGTCGGCCTCGGGGATGTCGCGGGCGAAGCCGCGCGCGTACAGGGTCTTGACCAGTTCGGCGGCCATCGCCCGCTGCGCGGGCCCGAATCCGGCGCACAGTTCGGCGAGCCGGTGCTGCCCGGTGAGGTGCGGGACGACGAGGGAGGCGAAGCGGTAGGCGGTGCGGCCGGTGAGGTGGAAGCCGCCGTCGGCGTTGTGGAACAGCACCCCGCCGGGGGTCTCGGTGAACAGCACGTCGCGGCGGATACGCGGCCGGGTGCCGGCGATCGCGTCGAACGCGGTCGTCGCAGGAGGCGACGCGGGCGTGGCCGGTGCGACGGGCGTGGCCGGTGTGACAGGCGTGGCCGGTGCGTTGTCTGTGGTGGGTGCGGCGCTCTCGGCCATGGGGATCACACCTTCTCTGTGCGGCGGTCGCGGATCCGGGCGGTTCTTCGTACGTGGGCGCGGAGCAGGTCGTGGATGCGGTACGGGCCCGGTGGGCCGTCCTCCAGCAGTCCGGCGTCGGCGAGTTGCTCCCGTACGGCTTCGGGAACGGGTCCCTCGTCCTCGGGGCCCCGGTCGGCGAGCAGCTCCGGCGGGCCCTGGGCGAGGCGGGCGAAGGCCTCCGACAGCCGGGGGTCGAGCCTGCCGAGCGCCCGGTCGAAGAGGCCGGTGACCGAGTGGTCCGGGGAGTCGGTCAGGGTGAGCCGGGCGAGCGGGTCCCCGCCCAGCCAGTCGACGGCGTCGGCCAGCCGCAGCCCCGGCCGGGTCAGCAGCCGGGCGGTGAGGATGCGCAGGGCGGCGGGGAAGTGGCCGCACACGGCGGCGAGCCGATGGGCGGCGCGGGGTTCGGCCTCCACCCGCTCGGCGCCCAGGGCGGCCAGCAGCAGGGCGTGCGACTCGGCCTCGGTGAAGGCGGTCAGCCGCTGCACCCAGCCGCCGTGGGTGGCGATGAGCCCGCCGAGCCCCATCCGGCTGGTGACCACGGCGGCGAGCTCCGGCCCGGCCGGCGCGAGCAGCGGGCGTACCTGGTCGGCGTCGACGACGTCGTCCAGGATCAGCAGGGCCCGTCCCGCGCCCGGCTCCCCGAGCGCGGCGGCCACTTCGGCCGCGACCTCGTCGACCGTGCGGGGTTCGCCGTCCGTACGGGTCATCCGGACGAGCAGCTGCCCGGCGGGGAAGGCGTCCCGGACGAGCCGGGCGACGTGCTGGGCGAGCGCCGACTTGCCGATGCCGGGGGCGCCGGAGACCAGGACGGTGAGGGGCCGGTGGTCCTCGGGGCCGGGTGCCGGTGGCGCGGTGAGGCGGGCGGCCATGGCGGCGGCCTCGGCGGCGCGCCCGGTGAAGTGCGGTACGGCGGGAACGGGCCCGATGCCGGGTGCGGCGGACGGGGCGAAGGCCGCGGCGGCAACCGGGGCGGCGGACGGGGCAGCCAGGTCGGCGGCCGGGTCGGCGGCCGACAGGAGGACGGTCTCGCCCCGGATGACGCGGGGGGCCGCGGGACCGGCGGAGCCCAGGTCCTCGCCGCGCAGGATGGACAGCTCCAGGCGGCGCAGGGAGGGCGACGGGTCCACGCCCAGCTCCTCCAGCAGGAAGCCCTTGACCCTGCGGTACTCGGCGAGCGCCTGGGACTGGCGTCCGGTGCGGTAGAGGGCCTCGATGAGCTGCTCGTGGAAGCGTTCGTGCCCCGGATATACGCGCGTAGCGGTCCACAGGTCGACGAGCGCCTCACCGCAGCGCCCGAGTCCCAGCAGCAGGTCGCAGACCCGCTCGACCGCGCGCAGCCGCTCCTCCGCGAGCCGGGGCACCTCGTCGCGGTGCAGGACGTCGGACCGTACGTTGGCGAGCAGCGAGCCCTGCCAGAGCGAGAGGGCGTCCCTGAGCGCGCAGAGCTCCGCGTCCGGGTCCCGGTCCAGACCGGCGGCCCGGCGCACCTGTTCGCGGAAGCCGAGGAGGTCCAGGGTGGACGGGGCGGCGGTGATCCGGTAGCCGCCGGGCACCGCCTCGATGGAGGTGCCGGTGACCCCGTGCTTGGCGAACAGCCGGCGGAGCCGCAGGACGCAGGTCTGGAGGGCGGCCCTGGCGGTGGCGGGCTGCTCCTCGCCCCACACCGCGCGCTGCAGGTACTCGGCGGAGACCGTGGAGTTGGCGTGCAGGAGAAGCGCGGCGAGCAGGTTCGCGGGCTTGGAGGGCTGGAGGACGACCGTGTCGGGTCCGTCCGCGAGGGCCAGCGGGCCCAGAAGCCGGAACCTCATCACGGTCGACGGCCCCGGGGAAGGACCATCCGGTCCCCCAGGCCCTCCCGGCCGGACCGGTCCTGCTGGGCTCAACACCTCTAGTCCCAGCCGTTGACCAGCTTGCACACCCGGACGGGTGCGGATTCCGGGGGCAGTTGGCCGATGACGCCCGCCAGCTCAGTACAGATCAGCCGGGCGACGTGGTCGGCGGCGGGCGGGGGGCCCGCCGGAGTGGCGGCCGATGCGCCGCCGCCCGAGAGGGTGAGGGCGGCGAGGGCGATCCCGGTGACGAGGGCGGCGGTTCTGGCCGGGCGGCGCTTCTTCTGCGCGAGCGAAGACCTGGACACGTGTTCCCCTTCGACGGTGGCGTCGGAGCCGGGGGTTCGTCCCGGCACACACGACGATGCCAGTGCGGAACGCGCCACGAGAGAGGCCGCGGTGTCAGCTTGCTGCACCGGGGTCCGCCGCCGTGTGCAGCAAGCTGACACGGCCCGCCGTGACCGGCGGGCCGGGGAACCGGGGGCTGGGAACCGGTTCGGCCCCGGGGCGTCTGGAGGAACGCCCCGGGGCCTGCCGGTCATCCTGCGGTGACGCCCGGAGGGTCACCGTCGCTGGGCGGGCGGGCTACGATCACCCGTCCGTCGCGATGGCGTTGAGGACGTTCATCCGGCCCGCCCGGAAGGCCGGGACGAGAGCGGCGAACAGTCCGACGAGAGCCGAGCAGGCGAAGACCGTGAGGATCGTCGGCCACGGGATATCCAGGACTTCGAGTCCCTCCAGCGCCAGCAGCTTCTGGGCCGCGGTGCCCCAGCCCATCCCGAGTCCGAGTCCGAGCAGCGCCCCGAAGAGGGCGATGACCACGGACTCCAGCCGGATCATGCGGCGCAGCTGGCGGCGGGAGAGCCCGATGGCACGCATCAGGCCGATCTCGCGGGTCCGCTCGACCACGGACAGGGCGAGGGTGTTCACCACACCGAGCACCGCGACGATGATCGCGAGGGCGAGCAGACCGTAGACGATGTTCAGCAACTGGCCGATCTGGTCCTTCAGCTGTTCCTTGAAGTCGGCCTGGTTCTGCACCTGGTAGACCGGGTACTCGGCCATGGCGCTCTTGAGGGCCGCGTACGCCTCCTTCTCCTTGCCCTCCTCGGCCTTGGCGAACATCACCACGTTCTGCGGCATCCGGTCGGCCGGGACGTAGGACGCCGCCGTCGTGATGTTGGTGTACATCGCGCCGATGTCGATGTTGGTGTCGTCGGAGGTGATGGCCGCGACCTTGAGCTTCGCGGTCTCCCCCGCCTTGAAGGCGACGGTGATCGTGTCGCCGACCTTCACCCCGTGCCGCTCGGCGTACTCCTCCCCGACGGACATGGCGTCCTTGTCGTACGCCTTGGCGAGGTCACCGGAGATGACCGCGCGGCGGACGTCCTGCTGGTAGGTCGGGTCGGCGGCGGCGATCCCCTCGTCCTCCGTCTTCCCGTTCGGGGCGGTGACCTTGGCCTTGACGAAGGTGTAGTCGGTCATGTGCGCCAGACCGGGGACGTCGCGCACGGCGTCGGCGGCCTGGGGCACGATCGGGCGGCCGGTGCCGCTGTCCTGGACGATGAAGTCCGCGCCGACCGACTTGTCGAGCTCCTCGGTGGCCGAGGCCACCATGGAGGACCCGACGACGGACAGGCAGGCCACCAGGGCGAGCCCGATCATCAGGGCCGCGCCGGTCGCTCCCGTACGCCGGGGGTTGCGCAGGGCGTTGCGCTCGGCCAGCCGGCCGACCGGGCCGAAGAGCCGCAGGACGACGATGCTCAGGGCCCGCACCACCACACCGGCCAGGAGCGGGCCGATCACGATGAAGCCGATCAGGGTCAGCAGCACGCCGAGGGCGAGGAACATCGAGCCTTCGGTGGCCTTGTCCGCCTGGGTCGTCGCCCACAGGGCCGCACCTCCGGCTGCCGTGAGGACCAGGCCGATACCGGCCCTGATCCAGCCGGACCGGCCGTCGGCGGGGGTCCCGGCGTCGCGCAGCGCGGCCATCGGGGAGACCTTGCCGGCCCGGCGGGCCGGGACGTACGCGGCGAGGACGGTGACGACGACGCCGAGCGCGAGACCGAGCACCGGGGTCGTCCAGGCGACGGTGAGGTCCCTGGTGGACAGCTCCATGCCCACGGCGCCCATCAGCTTCATCAGCCCGACGGCGAGGCCGACGCCGGCGGCGACGCCGAGGGCGGAGCCGACGATGCCGAGGAGCACCGCCTCCAGCAGCACGGACCGGTTGACCTGCTTGCGGCTGGAGCCGATGGCCCGCATCAGGCCGATCTCGCGGGTCCGCTGGGCGACCAGCATCGAGAAGGTGTTGACGATGAGGAAGATGCCGACGAGGAAGGCGATTCCGGCGAAGCCGAGCATCGCGTACTTCATGACGTCCAGGAAGGCGCCCATGGAGTCCTTGTTGGCCTCGGCGGCCTCCTGCTGGGTCTGGAGCTTGTACGCGGTCGAGCCGTCGAGGGCCGCGGCCACGTTCTTCTTCAGCTGGATGTCGCTGACACCGCTCTCCGCGGTGACCGAGATCTGGGTGAAGACGTCGGGGGCGCCGAGGAGCTGCTTCTGGGCGGTGGCAGTGTCGAGGTAGACGACCGCCGCGCCCGGGTTGGTGACGGTGAAGGAGGCTATGCCACTGATCTTCGCCTTCATGTCGCCGGTGGCGGCGATGGTGCGCAGCTCGTCACCGATCTTCAGCTTGTGCTTCTTCGCCGTGTCGGCGTCGATCATCACGTCGGTGGGTCCGCGGGGCGCGTGTCCGGAGGTGATCTCCATGGAACGCAGGTCGTTCTCGGTCCAGTTGCCCGCGATGGTCGGGGCTCCGGTCTGGGATCCCAGGTTCTTGTTCTCGCTGTTGACGACGGTGACCGCCATGGAGAAGACGGCGCCCTCGGCGCGCTTCACCCCGTCGGCCTTCTCGACCTGCTGGATGACGGAGGCGGGCAGGGAGACGGGCACACCGTTGTCGGGCTGCTCGTCGTTCTCGCCGGCGTCCTTCGGGCTGACGGAGACGTCGGGCGAGGTCACGGCAAAAAGCTTGTCGAAGGTGGTGTTCATCGTGTCGGTGAAGACGAGCGTGCCGCAGACGAACGCGACGGACAGCAGTACCGCCACCGCGGAGAGGGCCATCCGGCCCTTGTGCGCGAAGAAGTTGCGCATCGAGGTCTTCCAGACAGTCATGACGTCCGCCCACGTGCGTCGAAGTGCTTCATGCGGTCGAGGACCTGGTCCGCGGTCGGGTTGTGCATCTCGTCGACGATGGAACCGTCGGCGAGATACAGCACCCGGTCCGCGTAGGAGGCGGCGACGGGGTCGTGGGTGACCATGACGATGGTCTGCCCCAGCTCGTCGACCGACTTGCGGAGGAAGGACAGGACTTCGGCCCCGGCGCGGGAGTCCAGGTTCCCGGTGGGCTCGTCACCGAAGATGATCTCCGGCCGGGCGGCGAGCGCCCGGGCGACGGCGACACGCTGCTGCTGACCGCCGGAGAGCTGGGTCGGGCGGTGCTTGAGGCGCTCGGCGAGCCCGACGGTCTCCACGACCTGCTGGAGCCAGGCGGCGTCGGGCTTGCGGCCCGCGATGTCCATCGGCAGCGTGATGTTCTCGATCGCGTTGAGCGTCGGGAGCAGGTTGAACGCCTGGAAGATGAACCCGATCCGGTCGCGCCGGAGCTGGGTGATCTTCTTGTCCTTCAGCTTGGTGATCTCGGTCTCGTCGAGGTGGATCTCGCCCGATGTCACCGTGTCCAGCCCGGCCAGGCAGTGCATCAGGGTCGACTTGCCGGAGCCGGACGGGCCCATGATCGCCGTGAACTGCCCGCGGGCGATGTCCACGTCGACATGGTCGAGCGCGACGACCCGGGTCTCGCCGGTGCCGTACGCCTTCACGACCTGCCGCGCTCGCGCCGCGACGGCCGTACGCCCTCCAGTGCCCCCGTGCCTGGGAATGGTCACAGCCGTTGTCACGGTATTTCTCCTATGTCGGTCGATGGCTGGACGCCATTGGGTACGGTCTGATTCTGGGTTCAGGACGGTGCCCGGTGCGATGGTGCCCAGCGCAGTCTTGGGGTGGGGTTTTCCCCACCGGCCCCCCTGCGGTACGCCGTAGCAGCGACGTAGGAAAAGGTTAAGGAAACGCCCCCTGCCGCCACGTCCTCCGCCCGGAGGAACGGGCCCTGGCCACAATGAGGGGGCACCCCCTAGGGGACTCGTCCCCCGGGCGGAGGCGAGGTCAGGGGCACTGCTCGCCCAGCGGGACGGCGGCCGGGGCAGCCGGCGAACCGGAGCGAAGGGATTCGCCGGAGCCCCGCCGTCGTCCTGCCGTTCCCGGTGCCGTTCCGTGTGCCGTTCGCCGTGCCAATCCCCTGGGCCCTCCCCGTCCGGCGCCCCCGGATGAGACAGTGCCCCGGGAGATACGTGCATAGGGAAGGAAACCTGGTGGGCGGGACGGACAGCAGGAGCGACACGGGCACGGGCGACACGGACGCGGGCACAGGCACGGGCGACACGGACGCGGGCACGGGGACCGGTACAGGCTCGGGCGACAGCCGCCCGGGCACGGCCGCGGGTACGGGCTCCGGCGCGGACCCCGGCCCGGACGGCACGAGCGCACCGCCCGCCCTCACCACCCCCCGGGGCCGTCGCCCCGTCGTGGCGGCCCTCATGCTCGGCATGGCACTGGCCGCCATCGACGGCACCATCGTGTCCACCGCCGTCCCCCAGATCGTCGGCGACCTCGGCGGGTTCACCGTCTTCTCCTGGCTCTTCTCCGGCTATCTGCTGGCCGTCACCGTCACGCTCCCCCTGTACGGGAAGCTCTCCGACACCTTCGGCCGCAAGCCGGTCCTGATAGCCGGGATCGTCCTGTTCCTGATCGGGTCCGTCCTCTGCGCCGCCGCCTGGAACATGGCCGCGCTCATCGCCTTCCGGGTCGTCCAGGGCCTGGGCGGCGGCGCGCTCCAGGGCACGGTCCAGACCATCGCGGCCGACCTCTACCCGCTCAGGGAACGCCCGCGCATCCAGGCGAAGTTGTCCACGGTGTGGGCCACCGCCTCGGTCGCCGGTCCGGTGGCCGGCGGGCTGCTCGCCGGGTACGCCGACTGGCGGTGGATCTTCCTGATCAACCTCCCGGTCGGGGCCGTCGCCCTCTGGCTGGTCGTCCGCCACCTCCACGAACCCGCCCGCCCCCGCCCCGCCGCCCGGCCCCGCGTCGACTGGGCGGGCGCGCTCACCGTCTTCGCCACCGGCACCCTGCTGCTCACTGCGCTCGTGCAGGGCGGCGTCGCCTGGCCCTGGCTCTCGGCGCCCTCGCTCGTCCTGTTCGGGGCGAGCGCGGTACTGGCCGCGCTCACCGTCGTCGTCGAACGGCGGGCGGCGGAGCCGATCATCCCGGGCTGGGTCTGGCGGCGGCGCACCATCGCCTCGGTCAACCTGGCGCTCGGCGCGATGGGCCTGCTGATGATCGCGCCGACCGTCTTCCTGCCCACGTACGCCCAGTCGGTGCTGGGACTCGGCCCGATAGCCGCCGGGTTCGTGCTCTCCGTGATGACGCTGAGCTGGCCCGTCTCGGCGGCCCTGTCCGACCGGGTCTACAACCGTATCGGGTTCCGGCTCACCGCGATCATCGGCATGAGCGCCGCCCTGCTGATCCTGCTGGCCTTCCCCTTCCTCCCCTATCCCGGCGAGCCCTGGCACCCGGCCCTCCTCATGCTCCTGCTCGGCGCGGCCCTCGGCCTCTTCCAACTCCCCCTGATCGTGGGCGTCCAGTCGACGGTCGGCTGGGCGGAGCGCGGTACGACGACGGCATCCGTCCTCTTCTGCCGCCAGGTCGGCCAGAGCATCGGCGCGGCGCTCTTCGGGGCCGTCGCCAACAGCGTCCTGGCCGCCCGCCTCCTGGACGCCCCGGTGACCGGCCTCCCCGACGACCTGGACGCGGTGACCCGCGCCCTCGACGACCCGGGCGCCCTCTCCGCGGCGGCGACGGACTACCTGCGCCGGGCGGTCGACGCGGCCGTGGACCACGTCTACATCGGGGCCGCTGGAGCCGCGGCCCTGGCCCTGCTCGCCCTGATCACCCTCGCCCCGCGCCGTTTCCCGGTCATCACCGAGACCGCTGCGGCCCCGGAGAGCGCAGGGGCGGCCGACCGGCAGGACACCCCCTCCTAGCCAGTAGACGCGGCCTGCCAATACGCTGCCCGCGCGCAAGGCCGCGAGGCAGTCACGTACGTCGGGGTACAGGCCCGGCTCGTCGAAGTGCTCAGGGTGCCCGGCGGCCGACTGATCGTGCGGTGGAAGACCCGTCCTTCCGGCAGGCAGGGCAGGCTTCCGCCCGGTCTGGTGTACGGCTCCGCCCCACGACGCATCCCCGCAACACGTAGTCATCCCCCGAAGCTCGGGTCCCGGGCTTCGGACTTCGGGCTTCGGGCTTCGGGGCGGTCGGTTCACTCTTCCGGGGGTACGCGCGTGGGGCTCCGGCCCGAAGCTCGGGTGCCGGGACTCGGGCGTCGGGATACGGGACCCGGGGTTCGAGCGCTTTCTGTAACCGGTAGGTAGAAGAAGGGGGGTTGGGAAGTGGTCCCCGCGCGTGCGGGGGTGGTCCCGCCCAATCGCTCCCCCACTGCATCCCCTGAGCTGCGAATGTTGCGACGGCCGCTGGAAGGGAAGTTCGCCGGTGGGGGTCATGCCCGGGGTCAGCCGAGGCCGAGGGAGTCGATGGCCTTCACCACCAGGGCCCGCGCTGCTGCGCCATGCACCGCAGTCTGCCGCAGCTCCTCGAACGCTCTCGCGTACAAGGCGATCTCGCTGGGCTGGGTAATGCGGACCCGGGCCGAGACCAGCTCGACGGAGACGAGGGAGTTGTCGTAGAGGTGGAACGTCTCGCGCGGCCACTGCTCGCGGTGCGCCGTGGTCGGGATAATGCCGAGCGACACAGCCGGAAGGGCACCGGCGGTGAGTAGGACCCGCAGTCCTCCATGGCTGCCCTCTTCGGGTCGCGCGTGCGCGAGCTCCGCACGGCGGCCGGACTCACCCAGACCGACGTGGGCACGCTGACGCATGTGGTCGGCAGCCGCATCGCCCAGATCGAGCGCGCGACCCGAGCCCTGGACAAGGAGCTGGTGGCGGACGACCTGCTGATCGACCTCTGGCCGTACGTGTACCGGGAGGCGTTTCCGGACTGGTCGCAGGCGTTCATCGCATACTCCGCCCGCGCGGCCGTGATCCGCCAGTACGCCTCCCACGCTGTGCCCGGTCTGCTGCAAACCCCTGACTACGCACGGGCGTTGCTGAGCGTGGGCCACTCCCTGCGGGACGCCGAGCACCTGGAGGAACGCCTCGCGGCCCGGCTCGACCGCCAGGTCCGGCTCACCGGCCCGGACCGGCCGGAGTTGTGGATCATCCTCGACGAGGCCGTGCTCCGACGTCCGGTCGGCGGATCCACCGTGATGCGCGGCCAGTTGGAGGAGCTGCTGAGGATGGCGGAGGAGCCCAACATCACGGTCCAGGTGCTGCCGTTCGACCAGGGCGAGCACGGCGCGTTGGGCGGCTCCCTCACCGTGCTGGTCATGCCGGACGGCACCGAGGTGGCCTACACGGAGGGTGCACACCACGGCCAGTTGACCGAGGAACCGGACGAGGTCGAACGGTTCGTTCTGGCTTACGATCACCTCAGGGCGATGGCGCTGCCGCCGCTGATGTCGCTCGACCTGATCCGATCCGTGCTGGAGGCCGATTACCGTGGAAGCCGTGTCCCGTCCCGATCTGACCGCCGCCGCCTGGCGCAAGAGCAGCTACAGCAACCAGGAGGGCGGCGACTGCGTGGAGGTGGCGGACGGATTCCCCGGCGTCGTCCCCGTCCGTGACAGCAAGAACCCCCACGGCCCCGCCCTCGTCCTCCCGGCCACCGCTTGGACCGCCTTCATCGACGCCGTAGCCGCGGAATAGCCCCGCACGCCCGCCCACTCGACCAGACATGACGACCGATCGTGAGCGGACCGGGCCCGCGTGGGGGACCTTCCTGGAGCTGGAGTCCTCCGCCGGAGGGCCGCTGCACACGCGCCTGACCCGGGCGCTGCGCACCGCCGTCGCCAGCGGACGCCTCGCCGCGGGCAGCACCCTCCCCGCGAGCCGGGTCCTCGCGGCGGATCTGCGGTGCTCGCGGTGGGTGGTGACCGAGGCGTACGCCCAACTCGTCGCCGAGGGCTACTTCGAGGCCCGCAGCGGCTCGGCCACACGCGTACGGGCCCATGCGGGCACCGACGCCGTACGCGGTGGGGCGCGGGAGGGCGGGGACCGCTGGACACCGCGGTTCGACCTGCTGCCGGGAGTCCCCGATCTGCGGGCGTTCCCGCGCAAGCGCTGGGCCGACAGGGTACGCGCGGCCACCACCGAGCTGACCTGGGACGAACTGGGCTACCCCGACGCGGCGGGGCTGCCACGGCTGCGCCGACAGCTCGCCTCCTACCTCGCGCGCGGACGCGGAGCCCGGGTGGATCCCGGACAACTCGTCGTCTGCGCCAGAACGTTGGATGCGGTCATGCGGCTGTGCCGGAGCCTACGGGCCGCCGGGCACACCCACGTAGCGGTCGAGGACCCCGGCTGGACGCAACTGCGCCTCACCGTGGCCGCGGCGGGGCTGACTCCCGCGGCGATACCGGTGGACGAGCACGGACTGCGCGTCGACGTGCTGCGCGAGGCGCCAGACGTCCGGGCCGTGATCGTCGCCCCGGCGCACCAGTTCCCCACCGGCGTCGTCCTCGCCCCCGCCCGCCGCGCGGAGCCGGCCGACTGGGCCCGGGAGGTGGACGGCCTGGTCATGGAGGACGACTACGACGCCGAGTTCCGCTACGACCGCCACCCCGTGGGCGCCTTGCAGGGTGTGGCGCCGGAGCATGTCGCCCTGCTCGGTTCGCTGAGCAAGACGCTCTCCCCCGCCGTGCGGCTGGGCTGGATCGCCGCTCCCGAACGGTGGACCGCCGCCCTGACCACGAAGGACACCGGAGGCACCCCGCCGCCGGTCATCGGCCAGGACGCCTTCACCCGCTTCGTGTCCTCCGGCTCCTACGACCGCCACCTGCGGGCCTCGCGCCTGCGCTATAAACGCCGACGCGACCACCTCCTGTGCGAACTCGCGGCCCGGCTGCCCGGACAGGCCGTCGGCGGAGCGGCGGCCGGATTCCACCTGCTGCTCCCGCTGGAGGACTGCCCGGCGGGTGCGGTGGTGGAAGAGGCGGCACGAGCGGACGTGCGCCTGGCGAGCCTGGACGACTACCGCGCGGCCGAGGCCACCGCGGACACGCCGGCCACGTCGACGCTCGTCGTCGGCTACGGAAACCTCACCGACCAGGCGGTACCGGGCGCCGTTCAGCGCCTCGCCCGCGCCATCGAACGCGTACGGGCCGGAGAACACGGCCACTGACCAACTCCGTCAGGCGGCAGGGGTGAGCGCCGCCGCGTCCAGGCGGTCCTTCAGCTCCCCCGGCAGCTCAAGATCCACCGCCCCCAGAATCTCGTCCAGTTGCGCCACCGAACTCGCCCCCACGATCGGGACCACCGGCGGGTCACCGGCCATCAGCCAGGCCAGCACCACCTGGTTCACGCTCGCCCCCAGCTCGTCGGCCACCTCGCCGAGCACCGCGAGGCGCCGCACGCTGCCCGGGTGGTCGTACGCCTCCGGCAGCGGCTTGTCCGGCCGCGTGTAGGCGCCCGAGATCAGCGACGAGTACACCATCAGCGTCATGTCCGCCTCACCCCGCACATAGTCGAGCAGCTCCCGCGTGACGTGCACGTGGCCGGTCTCCGGCAGTCCCAGGTCGAAGCGCGGCTGGAGGTAGGAGCAGCGCTGCTGGACGCACGTGTACGGGGTCATCCCACCGGCGCGGGCCGTCGCACGGGCCCGCTCGGTCAGCCAGGTGGCGTGGTTCGAGCAGCCGAGCACCACCGCCTTCCCCGCCCCGACCAGCGCGTCGAACGCCTCGACCGTCTCCTCCAACGGCACGGTCCGGTCCTCGATATGGGACCAGTACACGTCGATCCGGTCCGTACCGAGGCGTCGCAGGCTGTCCTCCGCCGCCTTGCGGATGGCGGCCCCGGACAGCCCCTCGGCCGTCTCCAGACCGGTACCGGGAACCGTGGGGCGCGCGCCCGTCTTGGTGGAGATCAGCACCCGGTCACGCAGCTCCGGGCCCCGGGCCGCCAGCCACCGGCCGATGGTGGCCTCGCTCTCGTCCCCGGTCCCGCCGGGCGCCCAGAACGCGTAGTTGTCGGCGGTGTCGAGGAGGTTGCCGCCCGCCTCCACGAACCGGTCCAGGATGGCGAAGGACGTCTTCTCGTCGACCGTCGTGCCGAAGGGCAGCGTGCCCAGGGACAGGGCACTGGCAAGGGGACCGGCGGGTCCTCCGATACGGCTTCGCAGCATGCGGAACTCCTCGGCACAGGGGCCACCACCAGGGGGCCGACTCTTCCGCCGGGCGTGCGCCCGGCGGAACTGGCACCACCGTAGGCACCGAACGGCTCGGGATCCCGGGCCAATTCCACAGCGATAGACCAGACCGCTTGCGGAGGTCCGAGGGGCCGCAGCGGCCCTCAGCCCTCCGCGTCCTCCGCCGCCCGCCCCGTCAGCGCCGCCAGCGAGCTGCGCACATGCGCCATGTGCGCCTGGACCTCCTCGCGGCCCTCCTCGTGCTCCCGCAGCACCCGCTCCGTCTCCCGGACGATCCGCTCCTCGCGCACCCGGGCCTCCGAGAGGATCTCGGCCGCCCGGGCCTCCGCGTCCTCCTGACCGTGGCGGGCCGCCTCCTGCGTGGCGGCGAGATCCCGGGCCGCCTCCGCGAGCCGCGCCTCGGCCCGCCCGGTCAGCTCCGCATGGCGTGCCTCCAACTCCGCTTCCGCCGCCGCGATATCAGCCTCTGCCGCCTTGTGCCGCTCCGCGTGCTCCTGCTCCTGGTGGGCCAGCACACTCGCCGTACGGTCACGGGTCTGCGCCATCGCGGCCTCGGCCGTCCCTCGCACCTCCTCGGCCTCCGCGCGGGCCGCGGCCAGCACGCCCTCCGCCGCCCGGACCGCCTCGGCGACCCGCTCCTCCGCCGCCGCCACGGCCCCGGCCCGTACCTCGTCCGCCGTCTCCCGCGCCGCGTCCCCGGCAGCCCGGCCCGCCGCTTCGGCCGCGTCCGCCAGCTCCTGGCCGGCCGCCTCCGCGTCCGCCCGCAGCGACTCGGCCTGCTCCTGCGCCAGCCCCAGAATCCGCTGGGCCCGCTCCCCCAGCTCCGCGTAGTCCTGCTCGGGCAGTGCCGCCGCCGTCTCCGCCAGCCGGACCGCCTCCGCCGCCAGCTCCCGCGCCAGCCGCTCCAGCCGCACGGCCTCCGCGAGCGCCGTGTCCCGCTCGGCCGTCCGGGCCGCCATCGCCCGGTCAACCTGCTCCGGGCGGTAACCACGCCCCCGCACGCCGACGACGTCGAACGCGGACACCGGTCCAGCACTCATAACCTGAAGCCCCTCTACGACCTACGGACACGCGGACGCACACAGGTCTCCCCGCGATACGCCAAGGATGCGGCAATTGGGACTGGAAGTCGGAATCGATCAGGCGCTTTCAGGACGGAAAGCGACCGGCGTCACACGCCCGGTACGCCACGAGGCACCCGATCCGTCCCGGACCGGGTGCCTCGTACAACGCTTCCCGGCCGTGGTCGGCCGAGCGTACGCGTCAGAGCAGGCCATCCCACATCTGCTCCAGCAGCACCGACCACCAGCTCTCCGGCGACGCCAGCGCCGCCGGGTCCAGCGCCACCAGCTGAGCCTGGAAGTCGACGGTCCAGCGACCCGCCTGCTCCGGGTTCAGCCCGAACCTCAACCGCCACATCCGGCCCAGCAACGCCATCGACCGCACGAACTCCGGCAGCCCCGTGTTCACGAACTGCGGCGGCACCGACTGCCCGCCGGGCCCCGCCTCCACCGGAACGGCCACGATGTTCGCCGTCCCGTACTGAACACAGAGCGCCCGGCCGAAGTCCGTACCCATCACCAGATACGACCCCGCGTCCGGCGCGGGCTGCACCTGACGCTGCGCCGCCAGCTCGGCCAGCGTCGGCACCACCGGCTGCCCCGGCTGCGCCCAGAAGAACGGCCCGAAATCGGCGGGCAGCCCCGCCCACACCAAGGTGTGCGCGACAACCTCGGGCACCCCCTGACGGGACACCGCCCGCTGATCGAACCGCAGAATGCCCTGCGGACCGAACGCCTGCACCAGCTCCTCGGCCACCGCCTCCGGCGGCAGCGCGGGCGCGGGCGGCAGCTGCGGCAGCGGCGCCCGCACCGGCGC
>NZ_NEUE01000029.1 GCF_002910905.1 Streptomyces sp. SM11
CGGCCGCGAACAGCGCGCCGAGGCCCGCTCGGTGCAGCGGCTGCTCGCCCTGGACGGCGCCAGCCGGGAGCGGGAGGCACGGGACCTGCTCGGCGCCTTCGTCCGCGTACGCACGCCGCAGGAGGCCGCCGAGCTCGCCGGGACCGGCGGGACCCGGCTGCTGCCGCTCCTCCTGGCGGCGGCCCGCGAGGTGTCGCCGGAACGGGAGTGGGACCTGGTGCACGCGCTGCGGGTGGCGGGCGTGCCAGAGGTCTGAAGTTTCCGCGCGCGGTGCTGTGGGATCGGTACGGTGTTCGTTGTGGACCGCTCGGGTGCGAAACATGATCGACTCCGCCGGTTCACGGCGATGGTCTTGCCCCGCCGGACGGAGGGGCTTACGTTCTCCATCCATGCACCGATCTACGTGCGTAGAGAACGCGTAGAGGCTCTCTGACGCCGCGTCGAAGGAGCAGCTCATGTCCCACGTCGTACGCGCCGCACTCGTCCAGGCGACCTGGACCGGCGACACCGAATCCATGATCGCCAAGCACGAGGAGTACGCGCGCGAGGCCGCCCGGCAGGGGGCGAAGATCATCGGATTCCAAGAAGTCTTCAACGCCCCCTACTTCTGCCAGGTCCAGGAGCCGGAGCACTACCGATGGGCCGAGCCGGTCCCCGACGGGCCGACCGTCCGCCGCATGCAGGACCTGGCCCGCGAGACCGGCATGGTCGTCGTCGTCCCGGTCTTCGAGATCGAGCAGAGCGGGTTCTACTACAACACCGCGGCCGTGATCGATGCCGACGGCTCCTACCTCGGCAAGTACCGCAAGCACCACATCCCGCAGGTCAAGGGATTCTGGGAGAAGTACTACTTCAAGCCCGGCAACGCCGGCTGGCCGGTCTTCGACACCGCCGTCGGCAAAGTCGGCGTCTATATCTGCTACGACCGGCACTTCCCCGAGGGCTGGCGTCAACTCGGACTGGGAGGAGCCCAGTTGGTGTACAACCCCTCGGCCACCTCGCGCGGACTCTCCAGTCACCTCTGGCAGTTGGAACAGCCGGCCTCCGCCGTCGCCAACGAGTACTTCGTCGCCGCGATCAACCGCGTCGGTCAGGAGGAGTACGGCGACAACGACTTCTACGGCACCAGCTACTTCGTCGACCCGCGCGGCCAGTTCGTCGGAGACGTCGCCAGCGACAAGGAGGAGGAACTCCTCGTCCGTGACCTGGACTTCGACCTGATCGAGGAGGTCCGCCGGCAGTGGGCCTTCTACCGGGACCGACGGCCCGACGCCTACGACGGGCTGGTGGAGCCGTGACCGGACTGCACGAGCGTCACCTCGCCGTCAGCCCTCAGTGGCTGGCCCTCTACTACCGCCATCCGCTGGAACTCACCCACGGCGAGGGCCGCCACGTCTGGGACGCGGACGGCAACCGCTATCTGGACTTCTTCGGCGGCATCCTCACCACGATGACCGCCCACGCGCTGCCCGAGGTGACCAAGGCGGTCGCCGAGCAGGCCGGGCGGATCATCCACTCCTCCACCCTCTACCTCAACCGGCCGATGGTGGAGATGGCCGAGCGGATCGCCACCCTCTCCGGCATCCCCGACGCCCGGGTCTTCTTCACCACCTCCGGCACCGAGGCCAACGACACCGCGCTGCTGCTCGCCACCGCGTACCGCAGGTCCAACCAGATCCTCGCGATGCGCAACAGCTATCACGGCCGGTCGTTCTCCACCGTCTCGATCACCGGCAACCAGGCCTGGTCACCCACGAGTCTGTCCCCGCTCCAGACCCTGTACGTCCACGGCGGCGTCCGCAGCCGGGGACCGTACGCCGAGCTGAGCGACGAGCGGTTCATCCAGGCGTGCGTCGCCGACCTGGAGGACCTCCTCGGGCACACCCGCCGGCCCGCGGCCCTGATCGCCGAACCCGTCCAGGGCGTCGGCGGCTTCACCTCCCCGCCCGACGGGCTGTTCGCCGCGTTCCGGGAGGTCCTGGACCGGCACGGGGTGCTGTGGATCTCGGACGAGGTGCAGACCGGCTGGGGCCGTACCGGAGAGCACTTCTGGGGCTGGCAGGCGCACGCCGAGAACGGGCCGCCGGACATCCTCACCTTCGCCAAGGGCATCGGCAACGGCATGTCGGTCGGGGGAGTGGTGGCCCGCGCCGAGGTGATGAACTGCCTCGACGCCAACTCCATCTCCACGTTCGGCGGTTCGCCGATCACCATGGCCGCGTCGCTCGCCAACCTCTCGTACGTTCTGGAGCACGACCTCCAGGGCAACGCCCGGCGCGTCGGCGGGCTCCTCATCGAACGGCTGCGAGGTATCGCCGCCGCTTCCCCCGCCGTACGCGAGGTGCGCGGCCGGGGCCTGATGATCGGCATCGAGCTGGTGAAGCCCGGTACCGACGAGGCCGACCCGGATGCGGCGGCGGCCGTCCTCGAAGCGGCCCGCGCGGGCGGGCTGCTCATCGGCAAGGGCGGCGGCCACAGCACCAGCGTCCTCAGGATCGCCCCGCCGCTGACCCTGACCGTCGCCGAGGCCGAGGAAGGCGCGGCGATCCTCGCGGACGCCCTGCACGCGGCGGGCTGATCCCCGCCCGGCGGGGCCCGTACGTATACGAACCGCGCGGGGCGGCCCCGGCCGTACGCCCAGAGGGCCGACAGGGTCGCCCCGAGTTAAGGAGATACCCATGAGCCGCACCGTCATCCACGGTGGCCTGGTCATCACCGCGTCCGACGAGATCCACGCCGACGTGCTCGTCGAGGGCGGCCGTATCGCCGCGCTCGCCGCCCACGGGACCGACGCCGCCGAGAGCTGGAGCGCCGACCGCCGGATCGACGCGACGGGCAAGTACGTCATCCCGGGCGGTGTCGACGGGCACACCCATATGGAGATGCCGTTCGGCGGAACGTACGCCGCCGACACCTTCGAGACCGGCACCCGGGCCGCTGCCTGGGGCGGCACCACCACCATCGTCGACTTCGCCATCCAGAGCGTGGGCAGCTCCCTGCGCGAAGGGCTCGACGCCTGGTTCGGCAAGGCCGACGGCAACTGTGCGATCGACTACGCCTTCCACATGATCCTCGCGGACGTGAACCCGTCCTCGCTCAAGGAGATGGACCTCCTCGTCTCCGAGGGCGTCACCTCCTTCAAGCTGTTCATGGCCTACCCCGGCGTCTTCTACAGCGACGACGGCCAGATCCTGCGCGCCATGCAACGGGCCTCCGGAAACGGCGGGCTGATCATGATGCACGCCGAGAACGGCATCGCCATCGACGTCCTGGTCGAGCAGGCGCTCGCCGAGGGCCGCACCGACCCCCGCTACCACGGGGACGTCCGCAAGGTCGCCCTGGAGGCCGAGGCCACCCACCGTGCCATCCAGCTGGCCCGGGTCGCCGGATCTCCCCTCTACGTCGTCCACGTCTCCGCCGACGAGGCGGTGGAGGAGATCGCCGCCGCCCGCCACAAGGGCCTGCCGGTCTTCGGCGAGACCTGCCCGCAGTACCTGTTCCTGTCCACCGACAACCTTGCCGAGCCGGACTTCGAGGGCGCCAAGTACGTCTGCTCCACCCCGCTGCGCCCCAAGGAACACCAGGAAGCCCTGTGGCGGGGCCTTCGGAACAACGAACTCCAGGTCGTCTCCACCGACCACTGCCCCTTCTGCTTCTCGGGGCAGAAGGAGATGGGCCGCGGCGACTTCTCCAAGATCCCCAACGGCATGCCGGGCGTCGAGCACCGCATGGACCTGCTGCACCAGGCCGTCGTGGACGGGCACATCACCCGTCGCCGCTGGATCGAGATCGCCTGCGCGTCCCCGGCCCGGATGTTCGGCCTCTACCCGAAGAAGGGCGCCATCGCCCCGGGTGCCGACGCCGACATCGTCGTGTACGACCCGAACGCCGAACAGACCCTCTCCGCCGAGACTCACCACATGGACGTCGACTACTCGGCGTACGAGGGAAAGCGCATCACCGGCCAGGTCGAGACCGTGCTCTCGCGCGGCGAACTCGTGATCGACGGACGGAAGTTCACCGGACGCGCCGGACACGGCATGTACACCCCCCGCGCCACCTGTCAGTACCTGGACTAGGAGACCCCGTCATGGACTTCGGACTCGTCCTCCAGACCGACCCGCCCGCTTCCGCCGTCGTGGGCCTGATGCGCCGCGCCGAGCGCAACGGCTTCCGCTACGGCTGGACCTTCGACTCGGCGGTGCTCTGGCAGGAGCCGTTCGTCATCTACAGCCGCGTCCTGGAGCACACCGACCGGTTGATCGTGGGCCCGATGGTCACCAACCCGGGCACCCGCACCTGGGAGGTCACCGCCTCCACCTTCGCCACCCTCAACGACATGTACGGCAACCGCACTGTTTGCGGCATCGGGCGTGGCGACTCCGCGATGCGCGTCGCGGGTCGCCGGCCCAACACCCTGGCCCGCCTCGGCGAGGCCATCGACGTCATCCGGGACCTCGCCGAGGGCCGGGAGGCGACGGTCGACGGGCAGCAGGTGCGGATCCCCTGGGTGAAGGACGGGCGGCTGCCGGTGTGGATGGCGGCGTACGGGCCCAAGGCCCTCGCCCTGGCCGGGCAGAAGGCCGACGGCTTCATCCTCCAGCTCGCCGACCCGTTCCTCACCGAGTGGATGATCAAGGCGGTACGGGACGCGGCGGCCGACGCCGGACGGGACCCGGACTCCGTCACCATCTGTGTCGCTGCCCCCGCCTACGTCGGCGACGACCTCGACCACGCCCGGGGGCAGTGCCGCTGGTTCGGCGGGATGGTCGGCAACCACGTCGCGGACCTGGTCGGCCGCTACGGCGAGCACTCCGGCCTGGTCCCCGAGGCGCTCACCGCGTACATCGCCGGACGCTCCGGTTACGACTACAGCCACCACGGCCGCACCGGCAACCCGGACACCGCCTTCGTCCCCGACGAGATCGTCGACCGCTTCTGTCTGCTGGGGCCCGCCGAGGCGCACATCGAGAAGCTGCGCCATCTCAAGAGCCTGGGCGTGGACCAGTTCGCGCTGTACAACATGCACGACGCGCGCGAGGCGACCATCGACGCGTACGGGACCGAGATCATCCCGGCCCTGACCGACTGACCTGTCCCCGCCGCTGTTCGCTAGCGCCCCGCCCGCACCGCCCCGCACGGCACCGCCCCCGAGCGAAGGGCCCGACCGCCATGACCGCCACCGTCCCACCCACACCACCCACCCCACCGCCCTCCCCGCACTCGCCGGAGGACGCGATATCCGGCCCAGCGGCCTCCGGCCGGGTCGAACTTCCCCAGGGGTACGTCCCCGACGACCCGCGCTTCGCCAACGACGACCTGCTGCCCGTCCCGGTGGAGCGGCGCACCTGGACGACGTACAACTTCGCGGCCCTGTGGATCGGCATGGCCCACAACATCCCGTCCTGGCTGCTCGCCTCCGGTCTGGTGGCGCTCGGCATGGACTGGAAACAGGCCGTGTTCACGATCGCGCTCGCCAATGTGATCGTGCTGGCCCCGATGCTGCTCACCGGGCATGCCGGGCCCAAGTACGGCATCCCCTTCCCGGTCCTGGCCCGGGCCTCCTTCGGGCTGCGCGGCGCCAATCTGCCCGCCCTGATCCGGGCCGCGGTCGCCTGCGCGTGGTTCGGCATCCAGACCTGGATCGGCGGCGTCGGCATCTTCACGCTGCTCGGCAAGATCTTCGGCGGCTGGGCCGGCGCCGGAGAGATCGGCGGGCAGCCCTGGACGCTGTGGCTCTGCTTCGCTCTCTTCTGGGCCCTCGAACTGGCCATCATCTACCGGGGGATGGACACCCTGCGCCGTTTCGAGAACTGGGCGGCGCCCTTCGTCCTCGTCGGGGCGGTCGTCCTGCTCGTCTGGGTCGCGGTCAAGGCGGGTGGGTTCGGCCCGCTGCTGGACCAGCCGTCCGCGCTCGGCTGGGGCGCCGACTTCTGGCCGGTCTTCTTTCCGTCCCTGATGGGCATGATCGCCTTCTGGGCGACGCTCTCGCTCAACATCCCCGACTTCACGCGCTTCGGCGCGGGCCAACGCGCCCAGATCTGGGGGCAGTCGCTCGGTCTGCCGACCACGATGACGTTCTTCGCCCTGCTCTCGGTCTTCGTCACCTCAGGCTCGCAGGCGGTGTACGGGGTGGCCATCTGGGATCCGGTCCAGCTCGTGGCCCGTACCGACAACGTCTTCGGGCTGGTCTTCGGGCTGGTCACCGTGTTGATCGCGACGATCTCGGTGAACATCGCGGCGAACGTGGTCTCACCGGCGTACGACCTGGCGAACCTCGCGCCGAAGTTCATCAGTTTCCGGACCGGGGCGCTGATCACGGGCGTGATCGGGGTGGTGATCATGCCGTGGAAGCTCACCGAGACGCCGGAGCTGTACATCTTCACGTGGCTGGGCCTGGTGGGCGGGCTGCTCGGCACCGTGGCGGGCATCCTGATCGCCGACTACTGGATCGTCCGCCGCACGGTCCTCGACCTGGCCGACCTCTACCGGCCCGGTGGCCGCTACTGGTACCGGAACGGCTGGAACTGGCGGGCGGTGGCGGCCTTCGTGGTCGGCGGGGTCCTCGCGGTGGGCGGTTCGCACTCGGCCCCCGGCAAAGGGCCCTTCCCCGCCGACGGTCTGATCCCGTTCCTGAAGCCGCTCGCCGACTACGGCTGGGCGGTCGGGCTCGCCTCCTCGCTGCTGCTGTACGTGGCGCTGACCCGCCGGGAGAGGGGGGCGGCGGGCTGAGAGCCGAGTGCGGCTTCGCGGCCCCGAACACCTCAGAGGTCGGACAGCACGGGAGGACCGCCCAACTCCGGCAACAACGTGGCCAACCTGGTGGCCTGTCCGTAGCTGTACGGGAGTCATACGGCTTTGACGCTGCGGCCCAGCAGGGCCGTGACGTCCACCGTCTCGTCCGCCGTGGGGGTGGCCGTGGGGACCGGCCGGTCGAAGCCGGAGAAGTCCACGGTCCCTTCCTCGTCGGCGTTCCGCACGGTGATCCGCACCGGGTACGGCGTGCCCTCGGCGGCCACGTAGGCCGTCAGGCGCTCGCCGTCCTCGGCCCGGGTCACCGGAACGGCGGGCGCTCCGTTCACCTCGGTCTTCTCGCCCTTCGTCAGTGTGCCCCGGGCAGCGGTGCCGGCGTTGTCCGTGATCAGCTCGCGGAAGGTGTCGAGATCGCAGACCTCGGTGACACTGAGCAGCCGGGGGTTGTCGGCCGAGGCCTTCATGTAGCGGCCGGCGAGGATCGCGTCGAAGGTGGAGCCGCCGATCGGCACGTGGTTCTTCCAGAACGCGGCGTCCGGTTTCAGCCAGACGTCGTCGCCGCGCTTCACGATCTCCACCGAACCGTCGTCGCCCATGTCGACCGCGCCCGTGCAGTTCCCCTCACGGTCCAGGGTGAGGTCGAGGCGCATGTCCGACCCGCTTCCGCCGAGGCTGCCGCGTGCGCTCAGGTGCAGGGATCTCACATCGAGCAGGGCGTCACGCGACCGGTCGACGATCTCCTCGGCGCCGAACGAGTCGATGTCGTCGTCAGCCTGTGCGACCGCGCCACCCGTCACGGTGAGGGCGATCGCCGCCGCGCCCGCGGCCGCCCGCTCGGCCCATCGGTGTCCGCTCACTTCGCCTCCTCGGAAAGGCCCCGGTCAGGGCGTGCGAACCGGGGTGACCGGCACATTCGAGCGTACGCCGGGAGTGGGAACGCCGCCCTGCGTGTGCACGGAGAGTGAAGCGTGGCGGTGCTTTTGGCCACGGAGCGTGGGCAGAGCTGCGGTGATCCCGCCCGGGATCACGTACGCACGCACCACGAGAACGCACGCACGTGCGCACCACGGAGGAGAACCATGAACCTCTTCACGGGGACAGGGTGGCACGACTCGGGGGAACCGCTCCCGGTCCGCCCTGTGGGCACTCGCCGCCGCGTCGACCTCGGCCGCGCTGGCGGTCCCGGTCAACGCGGTCACCGCAGCCACCGCGACCGCCGCGACCGCCGCCCCGGCCGCGATTCCGCCCGGCCTCTCCTGCGACACCGGCAAGCACGCCATCGACGACTACACGGGCTTCGCGCTCTGCCGCAAAAACGGCAGCCGGACGCAGACCTTCTGGGTCCATCTCGTCTGCGGCTGGTCTCCGGACGTCGACGGCAACCACGTCACCCTCAGGCCCGGCGAGTCCGGCCAGTCCACCGCCCACTGTGCCGGCCTCGGCACCGGAATCGGCGAGATCCACGTCCGCCCGTGACACCGAAGCGGTAGCGCCGAGCGACCGCCGCGACCGGAACGGCCGGAGTGGCCGGAACGGTTGAGCATGCCGCCTCCTCTCGTTACCCTCCAGTAAGTACGTGTGGGAGCAGCCGGGACGACCGGCCGGCCCCGCGACACGAGGGAGGCGGCACGCCCATGTCCTCAGCGGAGCCCACCGAACAGACCGGCCCGGCCGTACGGGAACCCGGTCGCGCGCCCCGCCCGGCGGCCTCTGTTCCGCCGCCGCTCCACGGACTCGCGGAGAGCGTCCGCCGGCTCGCCGACGCCACCACCACCTCCACCGCACTCGTGGCCGACGCCCTTGCCCGCATCGAGGCCACCCAGCCCACCCTCAACGCCTTCCGCCACCTGCGCGCCGAACAGGCCCTCGCCGAGGCGGCGGAGGCCGACCGCAGGCTCGCGGCGGGGGAGCGGCTGCCGCTCCTCGGCGTGCCGGTCGCGGTCAAGGACGACACCGATGTGGTGGGCCTGCCCACCCACTTCGGCTGCGACGGCGAGCTGCCCCCGGCCGCCGCCGACAGTGAGGCGGTCCGCCGGCTGCGTGCCGCCGGGGCGATCGTCGTCGGCAAGACCAACTCCTGCGAACTGGGCCAGTGGCCCTTCACCGAAGGCCCCGCCTTCGGCGCCACCCGCAACCCGTGGAACACCGCGCACACCCCGGGCGGCTCCTCCGGCGGATCGGCGGCGGCCGTCGCCGCCGGACTCGTCCCCGCCGCCCTGGGCTCGGACGGCGCCGGATCCGTGCGCATCCCCGCCGCGTGGACACACCTCGTCGGCATCAAACCGCAGCGCGGCCGCATCTCGGTCCATCCGCACAGCGACGCCTTCCAGGGCCTCACCGTGAACGGCCCCCTCGCCCGGACGGTCGCCGACGCCGCGCTGCTGCTGGACGCCGTCGCCGGAGCGCACCCCGAGGACTTCCACCGCCCGCCCGCCGTGTCTGCCGCCGACGCCGCCCGCCGCGACCCCGGCCGACTGCGCATCGCGCTGGCCTGGCGTCCTCCGCTCACCCTCACCGGCGCCGCACCGGACCCCGAGGTGCGCCGGGCCGTCACCGCGCTCGCCGAGACCCTCGCCCGGCTCGGCCACCACGTCGAGGAGGCCCGCCCCCGGTACGGGCTGATCGGCCTCGCCTTCGTGCCCCGCGCCACCGTGGGCATCGCCGAGTTCGCCGCCCGCCACCCCGAACCGGCCCTGCTCGACCCGCGCACCCGCAGCGCACTGCGGACCGGGACGCGGCTGGGCGGGCGGGTGGTGCGGGCCGCCCGCGCCCGCGAAGTGCGTCAGCACCGCAGGATCGGCGCGTTCTTCGACGTCTCCGGGTTCGACGTGCTCCTCACCCCGACCACGGCCGCGCCGCCGCCCCGGATCGGCTCCTTCGACCGCCTCGGCGCCTGGCGCACCGACACCACGATGGCGGCGGCCTGCCCGTACGCCTGGCCGTGGAACGTCCTCGGCTGGCCCGGCGTGAACGTCCCGGCCGGCTTCACCCGTACCGGACTCCCCGTCGGCGCCCAGCTCCTGGGTCCCTCCCGCAGCGAGGAGCGGCTGATCGCCCTCGCCGCCCAGTTGGAGGACGACCTCCGCTGGTACGAGCGCCGGCCGCCGACCCGGTAGGACCCGCTGGTACGAGCGCCGGCCGCCGACCCCGCGACGCCCGCCCAGCGCCTCACGCCGGGTGGACCGCCCCCAGCAGCCCCGCCTCCACCCGTTCCACGGCCAGCATCGCGCCGAACGCGACCAGGTGGACCAGGCAGTGATCGGTGAACGGCGGCACCCGCCAGGCCTTCACGTCCTCGGCCGTGATCCGGTACGGGGCCCGCGCCGCGAGCAGCGCCAGCCGGGCCCCCGGACGCTCCGTCCGGTCCGGCAGCCCGTCACCGGTCAGCGGCGGCGGCGTGAACCCGTCCCAGGCCGCCACCGATTCCCGTACGAGCGTGGCGTCCCGTTCGTCCAGCAGCCCGGCGCCCGCGTGGGCCGCCGACCGCAGGGCGCCGAAGGCCGCGCCCACCGGGGTGCCCGCCGCCCAGGACGGCTGCGGGCCCTCGGTCCCCAGCAGCGGAAGGCTCAGCCCCGGCTCCGGCCGGTCGCGCACCGCGCGGACCAGCGCCTGCCCCGCCGTGCTGTCCAGCAGCTCGGCCGGATCCGCCCCGCCGGACACCGCCTCCTCGTCGATCAGGGCGGAGACGATCCGGTTGATGAAGTGGAACGCCAGCGCGGAGCCCACGAACTCCGGTGCTTCGTCGGCGGCGAAGGGGCCAGTGCCCCGCATGTCCTGTCCCCAGTCGAGCAGTTGTCCGTGCTCCGGATCCTCCGGGCGTTCGCCCCGGGCCAGTGACCCGGCCAGTTCCCGGTCGCCGCCCGCGTACAGCAGCAGGGTGTGCGCGCCCACGCAGAACGGGCAGCGGTTGGCCAGCGACACCCCGAAGGTCACCAACTCCTTCTCCGTACGGGAGGCGTGGCCCGACAGCAGGGACTCCCGCATCAAGGCCCACGCTCCCGCCATCAGATCGGGGGCGGCGGACAGCGCGACGAAGGGCGGGGCGCCCTCGATGCCGAAGTCCCGGGTGATCTGCGCGTGGACGGCGGCGACAGTTCCCGTCGTCCGGTCGACGGGTTCGGGTGAGGTGAAGCGGAAAGGTGAGGTCATGCCCCGGATACTGGCGGTCGCGAGCTCGCCGGGTCGTCGTACAGGGGAAGGCAGTTGATCCTTCTTCCGTGCTGATGGCCTGGGTGCCCCGCTACTCCCCGGGGAGTAGCGGGGCACCCCTCTCCGAGGAGGACGCGGTCCCCGCCGTACCGGCGTTAGGCTGCCGCACATGCAGGGGGACAGTGCACGACGGGCGTATCTGCTGGACGGGGTGCTCGCCGCCGCCATCACCGCGGCGGTCGTCGCGGCGGCCCGGGCGGCCTCCTCGCCGGGCCCCCTCGACCTGCTGCTCGTCGTGACCGGTTCACTCGCCCTGGCGGGACACCGCCGCGCCCCGCGGGCCGTCCTCGCGGTGACCACCCTGTGCCTCTTCGGGTACGTCGTCCATGCCGAGCCCGGCAGTTGGGCGGCCTTCCCGGTCGTCGTCGCCGTCCATGCGGCGGCCCGCAGCGGACACCGGGCGTACGGCATCGCCGCCGGGGCCGCCTTCCTCGCCGGATACGTCGGCGTCCTGCTCGCCTCCGGGCCCGGTGCGGGGGAGACCGTCGAGCGGGTGCTCCTGCTGCTCGGCTGGTTCCTCTGCGCCGGAGTCACCGGACTGATCGACAAGAACTGGCAGGCCTATCTGCACCAGACCGAGTAGCGTGCGCTGGACGCCGAACGGACCAGGGAGACAACGGCCTTGCGTCGGGCAGGGGAGGAACGTCTGCGGATCGCGCGGGAGTTGCACGACTCGCTCACTCACTCCATCTCGATCGTGAAGCTCCAGGCGGGCGTCGCCGTGCATCTCGCCCACAAGCGGGGAACCGCCGTGGACCCGCCCTGCTCGCGATCCAGGAGGCGGGCGGCGAGGCCATGCGCGAACTGCGCGCCACGCTGGAGGTCCTGCGCGAGGACGGCCGGGAAGAGCCTCCGTCCCCGGGCGCGGGCCTGGCGCGGATCGGCGAGCTGACCGAGCGGGCCCGGGCGGCGGGGATCACGCTGTCCGTCCACGTCGCCGGCGACGAACGCACCGTGCCCGAGGACGTCGACCGGACCGCGTACCGCATCGTCCAGGAAGCCCTGACCAACGTCGCCCGGCACGCCGGCCGCGCGAGGACCGCCGTGCGGCTCGGCTACACCGCGCGGAGTCTCACCGTCGCGGTCGTCGACGAGGGCCCCTGCCCGCCCGGCACCAGCATCACCCCCGGCACCGGACTCACCGGCATGCGGGAACGCGTCGCGGCCCTCGGCGGCACCCTCGTCGCGGCCCCCCGCCCGGAGGGCGGCTTCGCCGTCCACGCGGAACTGCCACTGACCCTTCCGCTGCCCAGGACCGTGAGCGTCCGGTGAGCGCGCACGGCCCCCTGCGCGTCGCGATCATCGACGACCAGGCACTGATGCGCGCCGGATTCCGGGCGCTGCTGGACGCCGAGGAGGACATCGAGGTCGTCGGAGAGGCAGCGGACGGCCGCGCCGGGCTCGACCTCGTCCGCGAGCACACCCCGGACGTGGCGCTCCTGGACATCACCATGCCCGTGATGACCGGGATCGAGGCCACCCGGGAAATCGCCGCCGACCCCCTTCTGGCCTCGGTGCGTGTCGTCATCCTCACGAACTACGGACTGGACGCCTACGTCTTCGAGGCGCTGCGCGCGGGAGCCGCGGGCTTCCTCCTGAAGGACACCGAGCCCGCCGAGCTGCTCCGGGCGACCAGGGTCGCCGTCGACGGCGACGCCCTCCTGTCGCCCGCGATCACCCGCCGGCTGATCGGCGAGTTCGTCGCCCGCCCTCCGGACCGCTCCACCGCCCCCGGGATGGAAGCCCTCACCCGCCGTGAGCGGGAGGTCACCGCGCTGGCGGCGCGGGGTCTCAGCAACGATGAGATCGCCGTCCACATGGTGGTCAGCCCCTTTACCGCCAAGACCCATGTGAGCCGCGCGATGATCAAGCTCGGTGCCCGCGACCGGGCCCAGCTAGTGGTCTTCGCGTACGAGTCCGGGCTGGTCGAGCCCCGGTCGCGGACCGGCGAGGGCCGGGCCCCGGGACACTGACGCGCCCACGGTGCGTAAAGCCGTGCGGGGGCCTTGTGGAGCCCGGCACGGTGAAGAGATATCTTGATGTCAAGCAATGTTGCAGACGTGGAGCGGAGCACCCGGTGACTGACTCGACCATCATCTATACGCACACCGACGAGGCCCCTGCCCTGGCGACCTACTCGTTCCTGCCCGTCGTCGAGGCCTACGCCTCGACCGCAGGCGTCACGGTGGAGCGCCGTGACATCTCCCTCGCGGGGCGGATCATCGCCAGTTTCCCGGAGCACCTCAAGGCCGAGCAGCGTATCGATGACGCACTCGCCGAGCTCGGCGAGCTGGCCAGGACGCCCGGCGCGAACATCATCAAGCTGCCGAACATCTCGGCTTCGATCCCGCAGCTCAAGGCAGCCGTCGCCGAGCTCCAGGAGCAGGGCTACGCGCTTCCGGACTACCCGGACGACCCGCAGACCGACGCGGACAAGGACGTCCGCGCCCGCTACGACAAGGTCAAGGGCAGCGCCGTGAACCCGGTGCTGCGCGAGGGCAACTCCGACCGCCGCGCCCCCGCCTCCGTCAAGAACTACGCCAAGGCCCACCCGCACCGCATGGGCGCCTGGTCGGCCGACTCGAAGACGAACGTCGCCACCATGGGCGTCGACGACTTCCGCTCCACCGAGAAGTCCGCGGTCATCGCCGAGGACGGCTCGCTCCGCATCGAGCTGCACGGCGACGACGGCACCACCACCGTGCTCCGTGAGTCCGTACCCGTCCTCAAGGGCGAGGTCGTGGACGCGGCCGTCATGCGCGTCGCCGCGCTGCGCGAGTTCTTCACCGCGCAGGTCGCCCGCGCCAAGGCCGAGGGCGTGCTGTTCTCCGTGCACCTCAAGGCCACCATGATGAAGGTCTCCGACCCGATCATCTTCGGCCACGCGGTCCGCGCGTTCTTCCCGAACACCTTCGCCAAGTACGGTGACCAGCTCGCCGCGGCGGGCCTCACCCCGAACGACGGCCTGGGCGGCATCCTCAAGGGCCTGGGCTCCCTGCCGGACGTCGGCGCCGAGATCCAGGCGTCCTTCGAGGCCGAGCTCGCCGAGGGCCCGGCCCTCGCGATGGTCGACTCCGACAAGGGCATCACCAACCTGCACGTCCCCAGCGACGTCATCGTCGACGCCTCAATGCCCGCCATGATCCGCACCTCGGGTCACATGTGGGGCCCCGACGGCGACGAGGCCGACACCATCGCCGTCCTCCCGGACAGCAGCTACGCCGGTGTCTACCAGGTCGTCATCGACGACTGCCGCGCCAACGGCGCCTTCGACCCGTCGACCATGGGCTCGGTGCCCAACGTCGGTCTGATGGCGCAGAAGGCCGAGGAGTACGGCAGCCACGACAAGACCTTCGAGATCCCCGCCACCGGTACCGTGCGCGTCGTCGACACGAACGGCGCCGTGGTGCTGGAGCAGGCCGTCGGCGCCGGCGACATCTTCCGGATGTGCCAGACGAAGGACCTGCCGATCCAGGACTGGGTCAAGCTCGCCGTCACCCGGGCCCGCGCCACCGGCAACCCGGCCGTGTTCTGGCTGGACGAGGGCCGCGCGCACGACGCCAACCTGATCGCCAAGGTCACCACGTACCTCGCCGACCACGACACCGACGGCCTGGACATCTCCGTCAAGACCCCGGAGGAGGCCACCGCCTTCTCCTTGGAGCGCATCCGCCGCGGCGAGGACACCATCTCCGTCACCGGCAACGTCCTCCGTGACTACCTCACCGACCTCTTCCCGATCCTGGAGCTCGGCACCAGCGCGAAGATGCTCTCCGTCGTCCCGCTGATGAACGGCGGCGGCCTCTTCGAGACCGGCGCGGGCGGCTCGGCCCCCAAGCACGTGCAGCAGCTCGTCAAGGAGAACTACCTGCGCTGGGACAGCCTGGGCGAGTTCCTGGCCCTCGCGGTCAGCTTCGAGCACCTGGCCACCACCACGGACAACCCGCGCGCCAAGGTCCTCGCCGACACCCTGGACCGGGCGACGGGCACCTTCCTCAACGAGGACAAGTCCCCGAGCCGTCGCCTCGGCGGCATCGACAACCGCGGCAGCCACTTCTACCTGGCCTTCTACTGGGCCCAGGAGCTGGCGCGGCAGACCGACGACGCCAAGCTCGCCGAGGCGTTCGCGCAGCTCGCCAAGACGCTGGCCGAGCAGGAGGAGACCATCGTCGCCGAGCTCGTCGCGGTGCAGGGCTCCCCGGCCGAGATCGGCGGCTACTTCCAGCCCGACCCGGCCAAGGCCGAGGCGATCATGCGCCCGTCCGCCACGTTCAACCAGGCCATCGCGACCCTCGCCTGACCTGATGCGAGGCGGACACATCCGCCTCGACGCTCCGCCCCGGCAGGCCTTCGGGCCCGCCGGGGCGGTCGGCGTTTCCGGGCCGATTCGATCCCGGACCAAACCGCCGGTCCCACGGCTCCGAATGACGACCGTGAGGATCACCCGGACAGCACTGACCCGCGGCACGCTCGCCGCCCTGAGCGGACTGCTCGCGGGATTCGCCTCGCTGGCCGTCGCCGAGCTCGTCTCGGCGGCCGTCAGGCCCGAGGCGAGCCCCGTGACAGCGGTCGGCGGAGCGGCCATCGACCGGACGCCCGCCGGCGTGAAGGACTGGGCGATCCGGACCTTCGGCGAGGACGACAAGCTCGCCCTGCAACTCGGCATCGTCGTCACGCTCGCCCTCTTCGCCCTGGCCGTCGGCCTGTTGGCGCTGCGGCACCGGCGGACCGGCACCGCCGCCGTCCTGCTTTTCGGCGTGGTCGGCACGGCGGCCGCCGCCAGCAGGCCGGACTCCACGGGCCTCGTGGACGGTCTGCCGTCCCTGCTGGGTGCGGTCGCCGGAGGAGTACTCCTGTACGTCCTCATCGGCCGGCTCACCGGGCCGCGCCGGATCGCCGATCGGGAGCAGGAGGGCGAGCAGGAGAACGGGTACGGGGGAGAGCGGCAGCAGGACGAGGGCGGCTGGGACCGCCGCGGATTCCTGATCGCCGCCACGGCCGCGGCGGCCGCCTCCACGGCGGCGGGGGCCGTCGGCCGAACTCTCAACGGGCGGAGCGCCCAGGACGCCGTCGCCTCGCGTGATGCCGTACGGCTGCCCTCGCCGGCCTCGCCCGCGAAGCCGATCCCGGCGGGCGCACAGCCGAGGGTCCGGGGCATCAGCCCCTTCACCACCCCGAACGATTCGTTCTACCGGGTGGACACGGCCCTCGTGATCCCCAAGGTGGACGCCAACTCCTGGCGCCTGCGGATCCACGGCAAAGGCGTGCGCCGGGACCTGGGGTTCACGTACCAGGACCTGCTCCAACGCCCTTTGATCGAGCGGGAGATCACCCTCACCTGTGTCTCCAATGAGATCGGCGGCCCCTACGTCGGCCACGCCAGGTGGATCGGTGTCCGGCTCTCCGGCCTGCTCAAGGAGGCCGGGGTGAAGCCGCCGTCCCGGGGCGGCCCGGCCGACCAGCTCGTCGCCCGGTCCGTGGACGGGATGACACTGGGCACCCCGGTCGAGGACGTCATGGACGGCCGGGACGCGATGCTCGCGGTCGGGATGAACGGCGAACCGCTGCCCTTCGTCCACGGATTCCCCGTGCGCATGGTCGTCCCCGGCCTGTACGGATACGTCTCGGCCTGCAAGTGGATCGAGGACATCGAGCTCACGACGTTCGACGACTTCGATCCGTACTGGGTGAAGCGCGAGTGGGCCCGCAGGGCCCCGATCAAGACCCAGTCCCGGATCGACACCCCCAAGCCCTTCGGCCGCCCGGAGGCCGGCACGGTGATGGTGGCCGGTGTGGCCTGGGCCCAGCACCGCGGCATCGAGAAGGTCGAGATCCGGGTGGACGAGGGCCCCTGGCGGCCGGCGGACCTCGCCGAGCAGGGCACCGTCGACACCTGGCGCCAGTGGTCCTACCCCTGGAAGGCGACCCCCGGCGGTCACACCCTGACCGTCCGCGCCACCGACGGCACCGGTGAGGTCCAGACCGAGAAGCGCACCGGGACCGTCCCCGACGGTGCGAGCGGGTGGCACTCCGTGGTGGTGACCGTCGACTGACCTCCCCGGGCACCCGCGCCCGGCCCGAGCGCGGGTGCCCGGGGACGGTTCCTACGGCACCCGGGCGGTCCACTCCGGCGTAGCGAACTTGGTGCGTACGAGCTCCTCGGCGCGCGCCAGCTCGGCGTCCGTCACGCTTCCCGCGGTGAGGCCGTGGCGCTTGCGGAAGGAGTCGATCATCCGCTCGATGACGACCTGGCGGGGCAGCCCCGTCTGCCGCCGCAGCGGGTCGACGCGCTTCTTCGCGGACCGGGTGCCCTTGTCGGACATCTTCTCCTTCCCGATCCGCAGCACCTCCAGCATCTTGTCGGCGTCGATGTCGTACGCCATCGTCACGTGGTGCAGCACCGCGCCCGGCCCGCCGTCCGGCCCGACCATCCGCTTCTGCGCGGCCCCGGCGATCTTGCCGACCTCGGTGGCGATGTCGTTGAGCGGCTGGTACCAGGCCTTGATGCCCATGTCGGCGAGGGCTTCCAGGACCCAGTCGTCCAGATAGGCGTAACTGTCGGCGAACGACAGCCCGGAGACCAGGGACTGCGGGACGGCGAGCGAGTAGGTGATGGTGGAGCTCGGCTCGGCGAACATCGCGCCACCGCCGGAGACCCGGCGCACGACGTTCACCCCGTGCCGCTCGACGCCCGCCGGGTCGACCTCGTTGCGCAGCGACTGGAAGCTGCCGATGATCACGGCGGGGGAGTCCCACTCCCAGACCCGCAGTGTCGGCGGTCGCAGCCCCGCGGCGACCTCGGCGGTGATCACCTCGTCCAGCGCCATGTGCAGCGCGGGCGACTGCGGGGCTTCGTGGATCAGCTGCCAGTCGTAGTCGCTCCACTCCGTGGCCTGCGCGAGCGCCCTGCGTACGGCGACGGCTACGCCCTCTGCGCTCAGTCCGAGCATCACCGTGGAGTCGGGCAGCGCAGCCTCGATCCGCGCCGCGAGCCCGGCCGTGTCCGTGTTGGCCGGAACGCCCTCCAGGGCCGCGTCGATCGCGAGGATCGCCTCGTCGGGTTCCAGGAAGAAGTCCCCGGCGACGCGGACGTTCCGCAGCGCCCCGCCCTCCACCTCCAGATCCACCACGACCAGCTTGCCGCCGGGAACCTTGTACTCACCGTGCACAGCGCCGCCTCCAGCTTTCGTTTGCGCGGTCCGGCTCGGCGAATGAGCCGGACACAACTGGATGTAACGCACATCGGGGCGTGGATCATCCCGCGCCGCCGGGCCTCGGGCGCCCTCGGGCGCGTGAGCGGGGGCCGTGCGCCGGTCGGGGCCGTCGTGGACACCGGGTGGGCGGATCAGCGCGCACGTGCGGCACGGCCCC
>NZ_NEUE01000030.1 GCF_002910905.1 Streptomyces sp. SM11
GCAGCGACCTGCTCGCCCTGGACCTCACCGACCGGCGCAGCGGCTATCCGCTCCAGATGGTGGTCCGGGCCTCGGACGCCGGGCTGCGGGTCGCCGAGAGCGACGTCCCCTACCGGCCGCGCACCGGGAAGTCGAAGGTGACCGGCACCTGGCGCGGGACCTGGCAGGCGGTGCGCGACATGCGGGGCGTCCTGCGCGAGCCACCGGCGGACCGCACGGCGGACGGGACGGCTCGCGCGGGGACGGGGGCCGTCCGATGAGCGCGTACGGAGACAGGGGGCGTCGGACGGGCCCGTACGGTGACGGGGGGCGTCCGACGGGCGCGTCCGGGCCCACGGAGTTGCTGGTCATCGCGAAGGAACCGGTGGCCGGACGGGTCAAGACCCGGCTCTGCCCGCCCTTCTCCCCCGCCGAGGCCGCCGAACTCGCCGCCGCCGCCCTCGCGGACACCCTGGAGGCCGTGCTCGCCCTCCCCGCCCGGCGGCGCGTCCTGGTCCTCGACGGGCGGCCGGGCCCCTGGATGCCGCCGGGGTTCGACGTCGTGCCGCAGAGCGCGGGCGGTCTCGACGAGCGTCTCGCGGCGGCCTTCGGCGGGTGTACGGGGCCGGCCCTCCTGGTCGGCATGGACACCCCGCAGATCACGGCCGCGCTGCTCGCCCCCGCTCTCGCCCCGGACGCCTGGGACGGCCCCGGGGCCTGGTTCGGTCCGGCCGAGGACGGCGGCTTCTGGGCCCTGGGCCTGGCGGAACCCGATCCCGCCCTGCTGCGCGGGGTCCCGATGTCCGTCCCGGAAACGGGTGCGGTGCAGCGGCGCAGGCTGGTGGAGGCGGGGCTCGCCGTGCGCGATCTGCCGGTCCTGGTCGACGTGGACACCGCGGCCGACGCCCACCGGGTCGCGTCGGCCGCGCCGGGCGGCCGGTTCGCCGCGGTGCTCGGTCGGCTGACCGGGGCGGGGGTGCGATGAGTACGACCGTGCCCTCCTCCGGGCTCACCGCACCGGCCCTCGCCGACTCCGCCGAAGCCCCCGATACGTACGAGGACGGCGAGGCGTACGAGGCTCCCGGCACGCACGAGGTGGCCGCTGACGGCGCGTACGGCTCCGGCACACCGACCCGGTCGGACCCGACCCGTACCGCTGCCTGGGGCGCCGACCCGTACGCCAACGCCCTGCGCACCGGCCGGGGTCCGCTCTTCCTCCGCCGCAGCGACGGCTGGCTGCTGCCCCTGGACGTGGAGCGCTGGTGCTCCGGCGCGGGCTCCGCCGACCTGTCCGCCCTGCACCGGTGCGAGGGGCCGGTGCTGGACATCGGCTGCGGGCCGGGACGGCTGGTCGCCGAGCTGGCCTCGCTCGGGCACCGGGCGCTGGGCATCGACGTCAGCGAGGCGGCGGTGGCCCGTACGCGCGGTCTTGGCGGCGCGGCGCTGCTCCGCAGCGTGTTCGACCCGCTGCCGGGCGAGGGCCGTTGGGGCACCCTCCTGCTCCTCGACGGCAACGTCGGCATCGGGGGCGACCCGGCCGCCCTGCTGGACCGGGCGGCCGATCTGCTCGGCGCCGACGGGCTGCTGATCGCCGAGACCGCCCCCGCCGACGTGGACGAACGGGTCCGGGTCCGTCTCGACGACGGCCGGGGCGGGCCGGACGGAAGGACCGCCCCCTCGGGCGACGGCGCGGCCGAGCCGTTCCCCTGGGCACGGATCGGGACGCCGGCCCTGCTGCGCCACGCCCGCGCGGGCGGCTGGCGTACGGCCGATCAGTGGGGTGCTGAGGGGCGGACCTTCGTGTCGCTGCGCCGTCCCGTGCGGGAACGGAGCGCCCGGACGGACAGCCAGAGCGCGGAGAGCGCGAACAGCGCGCCGGTGATCAGCAGCCAGTTGCCGAAGTAGACGTCCGGGGAGGTGCCGGCGGCGGCCTCGTACCGCCGTTCGGTCCGCCGGGCGATCAGCGGGAACCAGATCAGCAGGAGCAGCCCGGAGAGGAACGCCGGTACCCGCACGAAGTTCACCAGGGCCGGCCGGGGGCCGAGCGCGGCGCGCAGCACCCGGTCGGCCCCGGCGTACACCGGCAGCAGCACCAGGTCGTGCAGGACGGCGGACCCGGCGAACCAGAGCAGCACGCCGACGGTGTCCCCGTCCAGCAGCCGTACGCCCGCATAGCCGGCCAGGCAGAACGTGGCGGCGAGCAGGAGCAGGTGGAGCGGGCCCTCGCCGTACAGGCGACGGGGCGAGAAGCGCGGACGACGGGGCTCGGCGGGCAGGGGCGGTACGGCTCGGGTGGACATCACAGTTCTCCGAACGTCAGGGACTCGACCCACTTGGTGGCCAGCACCCCGGGCGCGGCGGGGACGATGATCCGGGCCGGGTAGCCGTGGTCGGGCGACAGCGGCGCGCCGTTCACCTCCAGTGCGAGCAGCGAACGGCCGTCGCGGACCTGGTTGTCGCGCAGCGCGGCCTTGCGGAAGGGGCCGCTGCGCTGGAGCGACTCGACGAACACACCGGGCGGCCGGTCCGGGTATCCGGCGAGCGCGGCCAGGTCGGAGAGCCGCACCCCGCGCCAGAGCTGGTCCGAGGTCGACCAGCCCTCCACGCAGGCGATCGGGAGCGCGGCGCCGTGCTGTTCCATGGCCAGCAGTTCGGCCCGGGAGAAGCGGAACTCCCCGGCCGGCCCCCGTACCGTCAGCCGCCAGCGCTCACCGGTGTCGGCGGGCGTGATCCGGACGGCGGCGGCGGTCTTGTTGATCTGGAAGGCGTTCGGTCCCGGCCCCGGGTCGGTGCCGCCGCGCGGGGTGAGGAGCGCGATGCGGCGCAGCGGCCCGTCGAAGCTGCGACCGGCCGAGGTGACCAGCAGCAGGAGCGACCCGGCCCCCACCATGGCCAGCGCGCCGCGCCGGGACAGGGTGGCGGGCAGCGGGTCGGGGGCGGCGAGGGTGTCCGGTTCGCCGCGCGGGATGCCGTTGCGCAACACCCGTACGGCCTGGGGCATCTTGAGCGCGACATGGGTGACGAAGCCGGCCAGGAAGACCCAGGCCCCGTAGAAGTGCAGCGTGTAGAACGACCCGGGGAAGAGGTAGTCCAGCTGGATGTTGAGCAGTCCGGTGAGGAACTCGAACAGCGCCCCGCCCACGAGCAGCAGCAGCGAGATCCGCTCCAGGGCGTGGCCCACGGAACGGGCGGGCGGCAGCGCGAAGAGCCGGGGGATCACCGACCAGAGCTTGGCGAGCAGGACGGGCACGAGCACGATGCCGACGGTGACGTGCAGGCCCTGGGTCAGCCGGTAGAGCCAGTGCGGGTTGGTCGGCCAGGAGAACAGGTAGAAGCCGAGCCACCCCTTACCCGGGGTCTTGTCGTTGACCCGGTTCAGGTCCGGGTTGTAGGCGGCGTACGAGAGCAGACCGGTGACGAACAGCAGCGTGAGTCCGGCGAGCAGGACGACGCCGAGCACGGCGGTGAAGCGCGTCCCGCGCACGGGGCTGCGCCAGAATCCCGGGTCGGCGGGCGTGCGCGGGGCGCGGAGGGAGGCGGGGAGGGAGCGGATGCGGCGACGTTCGGGCATGAGGCCGACGCTAAGCGGGAGACCCTGCCGGCGGGCGGCTGCGACTCCTGACGAATTTCTGACGTCCGGACGGCCGGCGTCAAATCTGACGGTTCGGTGACGCGGCCCGCCGTACCGCCCGATTGCCGCCCGATCGCCGTCCGATGTGCATAGCGTGCCAGCGTGAAGACCGAGGACGCCACCCCCACGGACACCGCCGGCGGCACGGGGCACGGCCCGCCCGCACCGCCGGACCGCAACCACGACCGCGCCCGGCGTGCGGGGCGGGCAGACCTGATGGCCGCCGCCGCGGGCGTGCTGCTGATCGCGGCCGCGGTGGCCGTCGGTCATGTCATCCAGAACCGGGACGGGAGTCTGCGCGCGCAGTGGCCGCCGCTGCTGGCCTCCTGGGACCCGCATCTGGGTCCGGGCACTCCGGCCGCCCTGATCATGGCGGTCCTGGTGGTCGCCTACGGCCCGACGCTCGCCGCCCGGCTGCCCTGGCGGGGGCTGCTGGCGGCGGCCTGGGCCGGGTCGATGGCCTGGGTCTGCTCGATGGCCCTGATCGACGGCTGGCACCGGGGCGTCGCCAAGCGGCTCACCACGAAGCACGAGTACCTGCGGGTCATCGACCGCTTCGAGGACATCCCCGCCACCCTGCGCGACTTCACGAACCACATCCTGATCGGCGAGCCCGGCAACTGGCCGGCCCATGTCGCCGGGCACCCGCCGGGCGCGACGCTGTCCTTCGTGTGGCTGGACCGCATCGGTCTCGGCGGCGGGGCCTGGGCGGCGCTCTGGTGTGTCGTGGTGGGCAGTTCGGCGGCGCTGGCCGTCCTGATCACCGTGCGCGTGCTGGCCGACGAGCGCCTGGCCCGCCGCGCCGCGCCCTTCCTCGTCCTCGCCCCGGCGGCCGTCTGGGCGGGCGTGTCGGCCGACGGCTACTTCACGGCGGTCGCCGCCTGGTCGGTGGCGCTGCTCGCCCTGGCCGCCACCCGCCGGGTCCGCTTCCCGGCCGCGGCGGCGCTCGGCGGGGGTCTGCTGTTCGGGTGGACCTGCTACCTCAGTTACGGGCTGGGGCTGATGGCGGCCGTGCTGCTGGCCGTGCTGGTGCTCGCCCGGACCGCCCGCCCGGTGCCGCTGTTCCTGCTCGGCGCGCTGGTGGTCCCGGTGGCCTTCACGCTCGCCGGATTCAACTGGTGGACCGCCTACCACCTGCTGGTCGAGCGCTACTACCAGGGCGCGGGCGGTGTCCGCCCGTACGGCTACTGGGTCTGGGCCAACCTGGCCTGCGCGACCCTCGCGGCCGGGCTCGCCGCCGTCGCCGGGCTGCGCCGGAGCGCGGTGGCCGCTCCCGGTGCCGTACGGGCGCTGCGGGGAGGCCCCGCGGCGGCCTCCCCGGAAGGGAAGCTGGCGCTGCTCGTCCTGGCGGCGCTGGCGGCGCTGCTCGTCGCGGACCTCTCCGGTATGAGCAAGGCGGAGACCGAGCGCATCTGGCAGCCGTTCCTGCTGTGGCTGCTGCCCGCGGCGGCGCTGCTCCCCCGCCGGAGGGTGCGGTACTGGCTGGTGGCGTCGGCCGTTCCGGCTCTGCTGATCAACCACCTTCTGTGGACGGGCTGGTGAGCGCCCAGCGCCGACACCTGGAGCACGTCAGCAAGAACGGGACTCATATCCGTACTCAGAACCTCTCCGGACGGAGGAGGGCGAGGACGAGACAACCCAGCAGGGCGGCGGCGACGATCAGCCCGATGATGTACTCCGCGGTCACAGCTTCGCCACCCCCTTGGCGATGAGGGACACGAGCGCGAATATCGCGACGGTGGTGACGACGAAGGCCAGATCGGCCATCGCATGCTCCTGGAAGAGTTCGGAAACGAACGGACTCCACGAGGAAAGCGCACACCGGGCGAAAAGCAGATGCCCTTTGACAGCGCCCATACGGAATGAGCCTCCGGAGCGTGGCGGGACGGGGCGCGCTCCCCGTCCCGTGCGGGGCGGGGAGCGCGCGCTCACACCTTCTGTCGCCGCACTTCTCCCCCGTGCGTCACTTGGTGTCCAGGTCCCGGCGGCGGAAGCCCGCCAGCCCGAGCAGGATCAGTCCGGCCGCGACGGCGGTCAGGGCGAGCAGCGGGGTCCAGTTCATCCCGGCGGCCGGGAGCTGGGGGACATGGCCGAAGGGCGACAGGGCCTTCGTCCAGTCCGGGAGTTGGAGGATCGGCCCCAGGTATCCGACGAGGAACGCGTACACGGGCACGATCCAGGCCGCCGCTCCCGCACGCGGGAACCAGCCGAAGAGCAGGACGGCCACGCCGACGGTCACCCACAGCGCCGGGGCGTAGGCGGCGGCCGCTCCGACGAGTTCGAGAACCAGGTCTCCGTCGCCTGCCGACGCCGCGCCCGAGAGGCCGAAGCCCAGCCCGGCGAGGACCATCAGCACCGTGCCGCCGGCCAGCGCGACGGCGACATGGCCGCCGAGCCAGCGGTCCCGGGAGAGGCCGGTGGCAAGCAGCGGTTCGGCGCGGCCGGCGTTCTCCTCGGCCCGCGGTCGCAGCGCTGCCATCACCACGTACACGGCGGCGACGACCGCGACGACCACCATCACCATGGATGCGAACGACTCGGCCACGGTGCTGCCGCCGATCTCCGTCAGCGCCTCCTGGATCTGATCGATGTCCTTCACCATGTCGGCGGCCTCGCCGAGGATCGAGCCGTACATCACGCCCATCAGGCACAGTCCGACGCCGAAGCCCAGCAAGGTCGCCCGGTGCAGGCGCAGGGCGAAGCCGAAGGGCCGGGTGAGCGCGTCGGACGCCGTACGCCGGCCGAGCCGCGCGGAGCGCAGGCCCGCGCCGACATCGCGCCGGGTGCTCAGCACGTAGCCGTAGGCCGCGGTCAGCGCGGCGAGGACCAGGCAGAGGGCCAAGGGCCACCACCGGTCGTCGACGAAGACGTAGGTGCGCTGGATCCAGCCGATCGGGCTCAGCCAGGACAGGGCGTCGTTGCCCACATCGCCGGAGGCCCGCAGCACGTAGGCGACGCCGATCACCGCGAGCGCCATGCCCGAGGCGCCCCGGGTGTGCGCGGTGATCTGCGCGGTGACGGCGGCGACCCCGGCGAAGACGAGCCCGATGGCGGCATGCGTGAGGCCGTACAGCAGCGCCCCGCCCGGGCCGATCCCGTCGATGCCGGTCGCGGTGAGCCCCAGGGCCAGCAGCAGGGCGAGCGCGAGGTTGGCGACGGCGGCGACCGCCAGCGCGGAGGCGAGGTGCGCGTGGTGTCCGACGACGGTGGAGCGGACCAGTTCGGCGCGGCCGGTCTCTTCCTCGTCGCGGGTGTGCCGGGTGACGGTCAGGACGCTCATCAGTCCGACCAGGATCGCCATGAAGCCGAGCATGTGATGACCGAGCATCGCGCCGGCGGTGTAGTCGGAGAGATAGTGACGGGGGCCGGTCATGGCGAGCGCGGCCGGACTGTCCATGGAGCTGACGGCCGCGGCGCGCTCTTCGGGGGTGGAGTACAGCGTCTTGTACTGGGCCGCCGTGATCAGCGTGCCCAGGGTGAGGGCGAGCAGCCATACGGACATGCGGACGCGGTCCCGGCGAAGGCCGAACCGGACCAGGGTCCCGGTGCCGGTGAAGGCGTCGGGAACGATCCTGGCGGGCGCGGACCTTCCGGAGGCGTCGAGCGGTGCGGCGGTGCTGGTCATCGGGCAACGCCACCGTCTGCACCGGAGGAACCGGTGTCGCCCTGTCCCGCACGGCCGTTGGACGCGAGTTCGTCACCGTAATGACGCAGCATCAGCTCTTCGAGCGTCGGCGGATGGCTGGTCAGGCTCCGGATGCCGAACTCGCCGAGCCTGCGGATCGCGGCGTCGAGGTGTGCTCCGTCCACGGCGAAGTTCACCCTCCGGTCCGTCACCCGCAGTTCGTGCACCCCGGACATGGCGTCGAGTCCGGTGGCCGGGCGTTCGGTCTCGGCTTCGACGTTCGTGCGGGTGAGGTGGCGCATCTCGCCGAGCGTGCCGGACTGCACGGTGCGGCCCTGGCGGACGATGCTGACGCGGTCGCAGAGCTTTTCCACCTGGGCCAGGATGTGGCTGGAGAGCAGCACGGTCTTCCCCGCGGCTTTCGCCTGGAGGATGACGTCCTGGAAGACCACTTCCATCAAGGGGTCGAGGCCCGCCGTGGGCTCGTCCAGGAGCAGCAGTTCGGCGTCGGAGGCGAGCGCGGCGACGATGGCGACCTTCTGCCGGTTGCCCTTGGAGTAGGCGCGGCCCTTCTTGGTCGGGTCCAGGTCGAACCGGTCGATGAGTTCATCGCGCCGCCGCCGGTCGAGGCCGCCGCGCAGCTTCGCCAGCAGGTCGATGGCCTCTCCGCCGGTGAGGTTCGGCCACAGCTCGACGTCCCCGGGTACGTAGGCGAGCCGCCGGTGCAGCTCGACCGCGTCCCTCCACGGGTCCTTGCCGAGGAGTTGGGCGCCGCCGGAGTCGGCACGCAGCAGCCCGAGCAGGACGCGGATCGTCGTGGACTTGCCCGCTCCGTTGGGTCCGAGGAAGCCGTGGACCTCGCCGGCTTCGACGGCGAGGTCCAGGCCGTCCAGGGCGTGCGTCCGACCGAACGACTTGTGCAGTCCGGTGACAGTGATTGCCTTCTTCATGTTCCGAACGTACGCTTCTTTCAGAAATGTGTGAAGTTAAGAAAGCGTATGAATCCTGGCTAGACTGGCCGAAGGCGCGGGCGGTACACGAGCGTCGGGAACCACAGGGACCGGAGAGTCGGAACATGGATGAGAGGCGGGAAGAGAGCCGCGTGGACGGCAGCGACGACGGTGCGGCAGGCTCCCGGTTCGTGGAGCGCTTCGCCGCCCAGCTGGTCCAGGCGGGGATGGCGCGTATGCCGGCCAGAGTCTTCGCCGCGCTGCTGTCCTCGGAGCGGGGTGCCCTCACCTCCGCCGAACTGAGCGAACGGCTGAAGATCAGCCCGGCAGCCGTATCGGGAGCCGTCCGCCATCTCGCCCAGGTCAATATGGTCAGCCGCGAGCGGGAGCCGGGGTCCCGGCGTGAGCGCTACCGCGTACAGAGCGACCAGTGGTACGACGCGCTGCTCGAACGGGACGCCCTCCTGAAGAACTGGCAGGCCACCCTGCGGGAGGGCGTGGACCACTTCGGCCTCGACACCCCGCAGGGACGCCGGATCAACAACACCCTGGAGTTCTTCCGGTTCCTGGAGAAGGAGCTCGGGTCAATGATGCAGCGCTGGGCCGCGCACCGGGCCGAACACCTCAACGGCTGACCCCGCAAGGAATTCCCACGGGGACCCTGTGAGTAGGAACACGGACCGGGAGGTCCCTTGTTGATGGCACGGCGCATGACCGCTCCCCTCGTCGGGGCGCTCCTCACCGTACTGGCCGGTTGCTCGGGAGCTCCGCGGGGAAGACCGACGCCTCACCGGAACCGAAGACGAAGGGGATCAGGACCGCCGCCCAACTCGGCACACTGTGCTCGAACTTCGAGTCCGGCCACCCCAAGGCGACGAAGTACTCCGGTAACGGGCCGCACCGAGTGGCCGCCTTCCGCGGCGGATACGAGACCGACAAGGACATGGGCCGCGGCTGGATGCTGCAGAAAGACGTGAAGTTCGACGGGTTGCCGGGCACGGTCCGTACGACCCCGGTCTCCGAGATCGAGTTGCTCGCCTGCGCCAGGGAGGAGCCCGGCAAGGAGCGGCAGCGCGACTGCAAGTACACCGAGTTCGGTCAGCGGAGTACGCAGCGGTCCTATCCGCTGTATTCCCAGACGTTCACCTACACCGTCCACGAACTGCGCACGGGCCGGGTCGTGGACACCATGACGAGGACCTCCACGGCGAGCTGCCCCGCCAGGATCAGCTCCTCCGGGGGCGGGTCAGGACGTCCGGGCAAGGTGTACGCGCAGATATCGCGCTGGGATACAACGCGTGTTCTGAAGCCCGTGGTGGAGGGCCCTGCCCGCTGACGCCCGGCGAGCTGTCCCTGCTGCGACCGGACGGCATGAGGCGGCGAACCCGGTGCAGATGGGCGAACCCGCGCTCCACGAACCAGCGTCGGGTGCCCGTACCGGCCCTAGCGTCGCCCGACGTGGCGCCGGGGAACGGGCCCGGCCACGGTGAGCGCCTCCACCCGGCCGACGGCGACGTTGACCGTGCCGTCGGAGCGCTCGATCCGGCCGGTGACGAGGACGGCGGGGGCGTCGAGGAGGGTGCGGTGGCAGCGGTCCCAGACGTGCGGGGCGAAGACGAGGTTGATCATGCCGGTCTCGTCCTCGATCGCGCCGAAGGCCACGCCGTGCGCGGTCGGGGGGCGTTGGAGGTACTTCGGCAGCCCGCCGATCCGGACCGGGGCCCTGTCGGGGAGGGTGCGGGCGGTGGCCGTGGGGAGTGTGCCGAGACGGTCCAGGTGGGGGCGGATGTGCTGGACGGGGTGGGCGGTGGCGCTGGCGCCGGTGGCGGTGATGTCGGCGGTGGTCTCCTCGGCGGTGGTCATGGAGGTGAGTTCGGGAGCGGTCACGGGGGTGGCGAGTCCGGGGAGCGGGGGCTGGCGGGTGCGGCCGGGTGCGGTGCCGGCGCTCCACAGGGCGGTGCGACGGTGCCCGCCCAGGCCGTCGAGTGCGCCGGCGGTGGCCAACTGCTCCAGGACCCGGGCCGGTAGACGGGTGCGGGCGGCGAAGTCGTCCAGGTCGGTGAACGGCCGCTCCGTGCGGAGGGCGACGATCTCCTCGGCGGCCTGTTCGCCGAGGCCGGTGATGCTGGTCAGGCCGCGACGGATCGCCGGGGGCCGCGCACCGGGTGCCGCGCTGGGTGTCGGGCCGGGCGTCGCCCCGGGCGTCGGGCCCGGTTCGAGGGTGGCGTGGACGTGGGAAGTCAGGACGGCGGGTCCGCGGACGGTGATGCCGTGGCGTACCGCGTCGCCGATGAGGGTCTGGGTGTCGTAGAAGCCCATCGGCTGGTGCGCCATGATCGCCGCGACGAGCGCGGCGGGATGGTGGCGCTTGATCCAGGCGCTGGCGTAGATGAGCCCGGCCATCGACTGGGCGTGGGACTGCGGGAACCCGTAGTCGGAGAAGGCCTCGATCATCGAGACGATCTTCTCGGCGGCGGCCGGGGGGATGCCGCGCCCGGCCATGCCGGTCAGCAGGCGGTCGCGCATCGCGGCGACCTTCTCCGGGGCGTGCTTGGCCGCCATCGCCTTCCTGAGCCGGTCGGCCTCACCCGGGCTGAACCCCGCGCAGTCGATCGCGAGTTGCATGGCCTGCTCCTGCCAGAGGGCGACGCCGAGGGTCGGCTCCAGCGCGGCTTTCGCGAGCGGGTGGGGGTATGTCACCGCCTCCTCGCCGCGCCGTCGGCGGAGCAGGGGGTGTTTGCTGCCGGCCTGGATGGGGCCGGGGCGGATGATGGACGCGGCGACGGCCAGGTCCTCGAACTTCGTCGGCCGCAGTTGGGGAAGGGTGGAGATCTGGGCACGGGACTCGACCTGGAAGACACCGATGGTGTCTCCGTTCGCGATCATCTCGTAGACGTCCGGGTCGTCCTGGGGGATGGACGTGAGGTCGTGGCGGACGCCGTGGTACTCGTGGATGAGGTCGCAGGCGGTGTGGAGGGCGGACAGCATGCCGAGACCCAGCAGGTCGATCTTGATGAGCCGGGCGGCGGCGACGTCGTCCTTGTCGCCCTGGAGGACGCTGCGGCCCTCGGCGGTCGCCCACTCCACGGGCATGATCTCGCCGATGGGCTGCCGGGTGAGGACCATGCCGCCCGAGTGCACCCCGAGGTGCCTCGGGAGGGTGTGGAGCTGGGCGGCGAGGTCGCGGACGTCGTCGGGGAGCCCGGTGTCGGGGCCGGGCGGGGTGTGGTGGATGTGCCGGGTCATCTCCCGGGTCTGCGCTTCAGGGTAGCCGAGGGCGCGGGCGGCGTCGCGGACCGCGAGCCGCGGTCGATAGGTGATCATGTTGGCGACCTGGGCGGCGTGCCGACGGCCGTAGCGGGTGTAGACGTACTGGATGACTTCCTCGCGGCGCCCGGACTCCAGGTCGAGGTCGATGTCCGGCGGGCCCGCCTTCTCCAGGGACAGGAACCGCTCGAAGAGCAGACCGTGCCGGAGCGGGTCGACGGCGGTGATGCCGAGGACGTAACAGATCACGCTGCTGGCGGCCGAGCCCCGGCCCTGACACCAGATCCCCTGGTCGGCGGCGTGCCGGACGATGTCGTGGACGATCAGGAAGTAGCCCGCGAGCCCGAGTCCGGCGACGAGTTCGAGTTCGTGGTCGAGCTGCCGCCACGCCGCCCCGGCCCCCGGGTCGGCGCGGGGGCCGTAGCGGTCGGCGCAGGCGGCCTCGGCGCGGTCCCGCAGCCACGAGTCCTGCGTATGCCCTGCGGGCACCGCGAACTCCGGGAGTTCGGGGCGCAGTTCGCCGAGGTCGATCACGCAGGCACGGCCCAGGGCGACGGTGGCGTCCGCGACGCCGGGATACCGCGACAGGAATGCCGCCCGCTCGGCCCGGGGGCGCAGATGGGCGGTCGGGGCGGCCATCAGATGTCCGGCGGCCCGGTCCAGGGTCTCGCGGCGGCGCAGCGCGGTGAGCGCCTGTGCCACGCGGGCCTGGCGGGGGGCCGCGTAGTGCACGGCGCCGGTGGCCACCACGGGGACCCCGATCCGGTGGGCGGCCACCCACATCGCGTCGGCGGCGACCGAGTCCTCCGGGAGCCGGTGGTCGACCAGCTCGGCGTGCGTGCCGCCCGTACCGAAGACGTCGGTCAGCCGGGCGAGCCGGTGGGCGACGGCGGCGACGTCGCACCGGTCCGTGCCCGGCGGTGGGCAGCCCGGCAGGACGGCCCAGTGCCCCGCGGCCGCGGCACGGGCCACCTCGTCCAGGTCGTAGACCGGGGAGTTCTTCGACCCGGCGAGCTGCGCGGCGGAGATCACCGCCGACAGCAGCCGGAACCCCTCCACGGTGCGGGCGAGCACCACCGGCGTTCCCAGTACGGGGTCGCCGAGGGTGAGTTCGGCGCCGTGGACGGTGCCGATCCCGTGCTCGCGGGCGGCGGTGTGCAGGCGGCGCGCGGCGTAGAGGCCGTCCGTGTCGGTCACCGCCAGCACGCCGATGCCGAGCCGGGCGGCCTCGGCGACCAGGTCCTCCGGCCCGCTCGCCCCCCGGAGGAAGGAGAACGCGCTGTGCGCGTGCAGCTCGGCCCAGCCGTCCCCCTCCTCCGGGCGGTCGGCGGTGGAGAGGCGCAGGAGTTCACCCATAGTGGGCCTCCACCCACCACCGGCCCCGGTCGACGAGCAGCAGCCACGCATGCCCGTCGTCCGTGGTGACCTGCATCCGGGCGATCCGCCGGCCGCCGTCCCGCGCCCACCACTGCTCCAGCACGGGCCACGGCCCGGCCCACCCGTTCACCCCGGCCCGGCGCCGCCCGTCGACCGAGAGGAACGCGGGCTCGGCCGACAGCTCCAGCCGGCCGGCCACGCCGACCGGTACACCGTCGGGCCCGGTCAGCCGGGCCGGTCGCCGTACCGGATAGACCGCCGCCGGGTGCGGGGCGGGCAGCCGCCCCGGCCACGGACCGCTCGCGGCACCCGCGCCGTCGTCGGGAACGTCTCCGACCGGGACGAGCCGGATCCGGTCGCCCGGCCCCCGGCCGTCGGCCTCGACGATCCGGGTGACCGCCCGGTGCCCGAGCACCGACTGCACCCGGGCGGCGGCCCGCTCCACCTCCACCGGCGTGTCCCGCTCCCCGTCGAACGCGCCCTGCGAGCCGGTGTCCGGAGAGATCCCGTCGGGGCGCAGGGCGAGGCGGCGGATTCCCGGTTCCCCGCCGCCGGCGTCCAGCAGGCCCGTCTCGGACCAGGCGGCCAGCACGCCGCGCACGCGCTCGGCCACCGCCCGGGAGGACAGCCGCCCCTCGTGCCGGAAGGTCCGGGTCAGAATCCGGCCGTCGGCCGTCTCGATCACGGCCTCCACCCGCCCGCACACCGCCCCTGCCGCCGCCAGACGCTCGTGCAGTTCGTCCGCGAGCGCGACCGCCACGAACACGACCGCGTCCGTCTGCTCCTCCGGGACCTCGAACAGCCGCTGCGCCGTGTGGTCCTGGACCGCGGTCCGTACGGACACCGGCCGGGCCGACCCCCCACGGGCCACGCGGTGGGCACCGATCCCCTCCGGGCCGAGCCGCTCCGCGACCCGGCCCGCCGGCAGCCGTGCGAAGTCCCCGACGGTACGGATGCCGAGCTGCTTCAGCAGTTCGGCCAGGCCGGGCACGCCCAGCACGCCCACCGGGTACGGGGACAGGAACGCGGCGTTCCCGTCCGCCGGAACGATCACCCCGTCGCCCCGGCGGGCCGCGAGCGCCGCCACGAAAGTGCTGTCGGCGATCCCGGTGCGGGCCGGCAGCCCCAGTTCGGCGACGGTGCCGGCCAGCCGTACGGACAGCTGCGGCTCGCCGCCCCAGTACCGCGCGGCCCCGCGCGCCGGGGCGGCGATCAGCCCGGGACGGATCACCTCCAGCCGCGGAACCACCTCCGCTTCCACGCGGTGCACCACCTGCTCGAACATCCTCACCTCGGCGGCGAGGTCCCGCTCGACGACCCGCAGCCCGGGACACCGGGCCTGCGCGGCCCGCAGCCGCATGCGCCGCCGGACCCCGGCCGCCCGCGCGGCAGCGGAGCACGCCACCACCGCGCCCCGGTGCACCACCGCCACCGGTGCATCGTCCTGCGCACCGCACGCCAGCACCGGGAAATCGGGCACCCAGACCACAACCACCCGTACGGAACCGGATGCCCCGGTCATCCGACGACGCGGAGGTCCGCCCGCGCCCCGCTCTGCACGGCCTCCGCCGCCTCCCGCTCCACCACGCCCACCAGACCGTCCGGGCCGGGCAGCCACAGCTCCGCGCTCCGCGGCGCCGAGGCCGCGCCGCGCCCGCCCGCCGTCACCGTCACCCGGCGGCCGCGCAACAGTCCGTGCCCCCGGCCCACCCCGGCCCAGCCCACCGGTACGACCTGGAGCTGCACGTCCGCCCCGGGCCACCGGCCCACCGCCAGCAGCACCGCTCCGCTGCGCCGCATCACCGCCCGCAGCCGGCGCAGCGCCCGCTCCGGCACCCGTACCGAGGCGCCGACGAGCACCACCGGCACCGACTCCAGCAGCACGGCGAGCACCTGGGCCGCACGCGGCCCCGGGTCGCTCACCACCAGGCCGGTGGCCAGATCCAGACCTGCCTGCGCCGCTGCCAGCCCGCCCAGCTCGGGCACGCCCACCGCCGCCCACGCCACCGACTCCGCAGCCGCCAGAGCAGCCAGCGCCAGCAGCAGCGGCAGATCCCCGCCCGCGCCCACCGCGGTACCAGGGCGAATACCTCCTCCCGGCAGCAGACCGGAAAGTGGCGACGCCACCGCACCGGCTCCCGCGCCCTGCTCCTCGACTACCTGCTGACCTATCCACACACTTCGATATTCGCTCGAACGTTCGAATAATTCAAGCCAGGCATATAGGCGACGGCACTCGATCTTCAGATCCGGGACGGAGGCTCGACCGGCACGGCTACGCAGGTACGGGAGGAGTTGCATCCGGTGCCTGGGCACAGGTCCACCGGCGGAAGCGTCCCCACCCGGGGACGTGACGACGGGAGCGAGCGCGACGGCCGAGCCGGCCCGGGTGCCTCCGTCCCGCACCCTGCCCACTGAGGAGCGGCCACTGCGGATCGCCGAGTGGGACGCGGTGACCATGCTGCGGGTGATCAAGGCCGCGCAGCGCCTCGGATACACGCCGGCCCCTGCCGCCGGCCTCCGCCCGCGCCGGGGGCGCGGGTGCGGGTGCGGGTGCGGGTGCCGGGCGGATCAGCCCCGGAGCGGTAGCAGCCGGGGCACGGCCCGGACGTAGACCACCATGCCGATCACCTCGACCAGGGTCTGGGTGACCACGACCACCGCGGCGACGGCCAGCGCGTCCGGCAGTGCCAGGGCAAGGGGCAGGACGACCAGGGAGTTGCGGGTCGCGCCGGTGAACACGATCGCCCTCCCGGCCGGAACGTCCAGGCGGAACAGGCGGGCGACGCCGAGCCCGGCGAACGCCATCACGACGAGGAACGCGACGTAGAACGGCACGACACGGCCCACGTCCCCCAGGCTGCCGGCGTCGCCGAGCTTCGGTGTCTGGGAGGCGACCACGGTGAGCAGGACGGTGGCCATCAGCGGCACCATGGTCGTGCCCATCGCGTCGGCGGTCTTCTGCCCGGCCGGGCGGCGTGCGGCCCACACCTGGGTGAGCCAGGCCAGCGCGAGCGGGATGACGATCAGCACGACGAACGCCTCGACGAACGGTCCGGCCTCCACCACGTCGGCCAGGTCCGGTCCCATGAACAGGAACAGGCAGACCGGCAGCAGCACCATCTGGGCGAGGAGCAGCAAAGGGGTGGCGGCGAGCAGGCGTTCGCTACTGCCGCCGACGAGTCCGCTGAAGACGATCACGTAGTCGACGCACGGGGCCAGGAGGACCAGCAGCACGCCGAGGCGGACCGCCCGGTCGTCCGGGAGGAAGGTGAACATCGCGGCGACCACCAGCGGCACCACGACGAAGTTCACCACCAGCGTCGCGGCCAGGAACCGGCACGCCCGCACCGAGCGGAGCAGCCCCGCGGCGGGCACCTGCAGGAACGTCACGTACAGCAGGGCGGCCAGCACCGGGTTGATCGCGTGCTCCAGGCCCGGCCCCGCACCGGGCGCGGCCCGGCCCACCAGGCCCCCGGCCGCCAGGGCCCCCACGTAGACGGCGACCTGATGGCGCTCCATGGCTGCGACCAGGCCGGACGGTGACGACAACGTACGTACTCCTTGCACGGGGCGGCGGGCGAGAAGGGTGGTGGCCTGTGCGATCACACCGCGGTGGTGAGCAGCTCCGCGAGGAGGGGGGCGTCCTCGTCCGGGGCGGGGACGCCCGGATGCCGGACCGGGCCGTCGAGGTGGAGCCGGAAGTCCGGGGCGGGACAGTACTCGCGCCCGGCGGCGAGAGCGGCGCTCTCGTAGAAGCGCAGGGTGGTGGCCGGGACGCCGCCGCGCGCGGCGAGCCGGGAGATCCGTATCGTGCTCACGCCGCGACCGTAAACCTTTCACCCGACTGGAAGGTCGAACATTCCACGGTGACGCAGCGATCCGGCCCACGCCCAGCAGGCCGGAACGGTCCCTCGGGGCAGACCCGGATGAGCGCTTCAGTCGGCGCGGCGGGGCCGGGAGGCCGCGCGTGATTCGCCCGCCGCGGAATCAGCCCCTTGCGGGGCGGGTTCACGACGCGTCGGCCGCGGTGTCGCCGGAGGACGGGACCGCCCTTCTTCTGCGGTACACCACCACCCCGCACACCGCGAGGAGGGGGACGACCACGGCGGACACCCCGAGGGCCGTCCGCTCGGCGAAGAGCCTTCCCAGCACTTCGAGCACGCCGAGCCCCGCAGTGGCGTAGATCAGTGCCCAGGCCGCTCCGCCCACGAGCAGGGCAGGGAGGTAGCGCGACAACGGCATGCGCATGCTGCCCGCGAGAAAGTTGGCGGCGGTCTGGAAACCGACCGTCAGGAACGAGACGGCCACCACCGGCGCCCCCCACCGCTGGATCGCCCGCTCGGCACGCCCGAACTTCGCCGAGGAGATCCGCCCGGCGAACCGGCTGCGCCGGGCACCAGCACCGGTGAGCCACCCGACGGCGAACGTCCCTCCGGCGCGAAGCAGGACGATGACGTACAGCGCTCCGGCCGCGAGCGCGATCTTATCCACGACGCCTCGCCCCGGGCGCCGACGCAGAACCCGCGTTCCCCGTCACCCTTACCCGCACGGGCGTTGCCGCCCCACCGGGCGCATGACGCACACGAGCCCGGTCACCGTCTCTCACTTGCGCCCCGCCTCTGCCTGTTCCGTCCGCCGGGTCCCACCTGCGGGCACCGGAACCCGAGCCCGCACGCCCAGGTCCACACGCCAGGCAAGGCCAGCCTAACCGAACGCGCATGCGGCGAAGGCGAGACGCCTGGTCGCCCGGCAGCAGTGTGGTGAGAACAGGAACGCGCAGCAGCGAGATCCCGAGGGCTCGGCATTCCCGCCAGGATCGGAAGCCGCGTCCTAGAGTCGGAGGACGATCAGTCAGAAAAGCAGCAAGCAGTCAGTGCCAGTACCAGTGCCGCCACGGTACGTGATCGACCGCCGTGGACCGCCAGGACCACCCACTCTTCATCTCGTCCCACCAGGTAGAACGCAGGTCACGAAGCCCTCTGCTACGCCCGCTAGGAGACAGCCATGAAAATGCTGATCAACGTTCCCGAGACCGTGGTCGCCGATGCCCTGCGGGGCATCGCGGCCGCACATCCCGAGCTGACCGTCGATGTGGAGAACCGGGTCGTCGCCCGGCGGGACGCACCCGTGGCGGGGAAGGTGGGCCTCGTCTCCGGGGGCGGTTCCGGGCATGAGCCGCTGCATGCCGGGTTCGTCGGGCCCGGGATGCTGTCGGCCGCCTGTCCCGGGGAGGTGTTCACCTCCCCCGTGCCGGATCAGATGGTGCGGGCGGCGGCCGCCGTCGACAGTGGGGCGGGGGTACTGTTCGTCGTCAAGAACTACACCGGTGACGTGCTCAACTTCGAGATGGCCGCCGAGCTCGCCGAGGACGAGGGGATCCAGGTCGCCCAGGTGGTGGTGGACGACGACGTGGCCGTGAGCGACAGCACGTTCACCGCAGGGCGGCGCGGTACGGGAGCGACACTGTTCGTCGAGAAGATCGCCGGAGCACTGGCGGACGAGGGCGCTCCGCTGGAGCGGGTGGCCGCAGTCGCGAGGCAGGTGAACGGGGCCTCGCGCAGCTTCGGGGTGGCGCTCGGCGCCGTCACCACGCCGGCCAAGGGCAGCCCCACCTTCGATCTGCCCTCCGGGGAACTGGAGTTGGGCATCGGGATCCATGGGGAGCCGGGGCGTGAGCGGCGCCCGATGATGACGTCCGGGGAGATCGCCGACTTCGCCGTGAACGCGGTGCTGGAGGACCTGCGGCCCACCGGTCCGGTGCTGGCGCTGGTGAACGGCATGGGGGCGACACCGTTGCTGGAGCTGTACGGGTTCAACGCCGAGGTCCACCGGGTCCTGTCCGAGCGGGGCGTTCCGGTGGCTCGTACGCTGGTGGGGAACTACGTGACGTCGCTCGACATGGCAGGCTGCTCGGTGACACTGTGCCAGGTCGACGAGGAGCTGCTGCGCCTGTGGGACGCCCCCGTGCGGACGGCCGCGCTCCGCTGGGGCTGCTGAGCCGCCGGCCGGCTCCCGTGACCGGGTGCGCGACCCCGGTGCGGGGTCGGTCGGCCGTACTGCCCGTGCCGCCGGGACGATCCGTTCCGGGCGGGACCGAGGAACAGGAGATCATGTGCTCGACACCGACTTCCTCCGCCGCTGGATGACCGCTGTCGCGGCGTCCGTGGAGCGTGAGGCGAACCATCTGACCGAGCTGGACTCGGCGATCGGGGACGCCGATCACGGCAGCAACCTCCAGCGCGGCTTCACGGCGGTGACGGCAGTGCTGGAGAAGGACGCGCCCACCACTCCCGGTGCGGTGCTCACCGTGGCCGGACGGCAGCTCATCTCCACCGTCGGCGGGGCGTCCGGTCCGCTGTACGGGACGTTGCTGCGCCGTACGGGCAAGGCCCTGGGGGACGACGCCGAGGTGACGCAGGAGCAGTTCGCCCAGGCGTTCGCGGCGGGGGTCGCCGCGGTGGGGCAGCTGGGCGGCGCCCAGGCCGGGGACAAGACGATGCTCGACGCACTGCTGCCCGCGGCGGAGGCCCTCGCCGCCTCGTTCGACGGCGCCGCGAACGCGGCCCGTGCGGGCGCCGTGGCGACGGTGCCGTTGCAGGCCCGCAAGGGCCGGGCCAGTTATCTCGGCGAGCGCAGCATCGGGCATCAGGACCCGGGCGCGACCTCGGCGGCGCTGCTGGTCGAGGCCCTGGCGGCGACCGCGGCGGACGGAGCGGGCTCGTGAGCGGCGAGCGGCAGGTGGGCATCGTGCTGGTCTCCCACAGCGGTCCGGTCGCCGAGTCGGTCGCCGAGCTGGCCCGGGGCCTTGCCGCCGGAGGGGTGACCGCGCCGGTCGCCCCGGCCGGCGGGCTGCCGAACGGCGGGCTCGGGACGAGCGCGGAACTGATCGGCCGGGCCGCCGCCTCGGTGGACCGGGGCGCGGGCGTCGCGGTCCTGGTGGATCTGGGGAGCGCGGTCCTCACGGTGAAGGCCATGCTCGCCGAGGGCGACGAACTGCCCGAGAACACACGGCTCGTGGACGCGCCGTTCCTGGAGGGCGCGGTGGCCGCCGTGGTGACCGCCTCGTCGGGCGGCGACCTCGCGGCGGTGGAGGCGGCGGCCTCGGAGGCGTACGGCTACCGGAAGGCGTAGGGGGTGTGCCGTCGCGGGGGCGGGACGCCATGCGGGCGTTCCCCGCCCCCGCGTGACGCCCCACGTGGCGCCTCGCACTCCGCCGCAGCAGACTTGACGGCATGTCGACAGGCAGGCGCAGTGCGGGGCTTCTTCTCTTCCGGGTCACGGACGGCGGGGACGAGCGGGATGTCGAGGTGCTGATCGGGCACATGGGCGGGCCGTTCTGGGCGGGGCGGGAGGCGGCCGCCTGGTCGGTGCCGAAGGGCGAGTACGGGCCGGAGGAGAGCGCGGAGGCGGCTGCCCGCCGGGAGTTCACGGAGGAGCTGGGGGTGCCGGTCCCGCCGGGCGGCATGATCGCCCTGGGTGAGTCACGGCAGCGCAGCGGCAAGACGGTGACCGTGTGGGCCCTGGAGGCGGAGCTGGACGTGGCGTCCGTCGTGCCGGGGACGTTCACGATGGAGTGGCCGCGCGGGTCCGGCGCGCAGCAGGAGTTCCGGGAGATGGACCGGTTCGCCTGGTGCACGCCGGAGCAGGCCGCCGAGCGGCTGGTGGCCGGTCAGCGGGTGTTCGTCGACCGGCTGCGCGCTCGGGTACGCGGGACGGCCGCCTCCCCCGACGCGTAGGCCGGTGCCGCGTCCGCCGGGCGACCGGCCCGCAGTTCCAGGACGTCGCCGGTGAAGCGGGCCCGGAACCTGCGGTCGTGTGAGACGACGACGACCGCGCCCCGGTACTGGTCGAGGGCCTGCTCCAGTTCCTCGACCAGGCTCAGCGCGATGTGGTTCGTCGGCTCGTCCAGCACCAGCAGATCGGCCGGCCGGGCCACCAGCCGGGCCAGGGCCAGCCTGCGTTGCTGGCCGACGGAGAGGGACGCGACGGGCACGTCGAGGTCCTCGGGGCGGAACAGGCCGAGGGCCAGGAGCTCGTCGGTGTACTCGTCGGGGAATCCGGGGCGGCCCGCCGCGAAGGTGGCGAGCAGGGTGCGCCGGGTCGGCCGGGCGGGCAGTTCCTGCGGGAGGTAGCCGATGCGGGCACGACGGGTGACCGTGCCCGCGTCGGGGGCCAGGTCGCCCGCGAGGACCCGCAGCAGGGTGGTCTTCCCGGCCCCGTTCTCGCCGGTCACCAGGAGGCGGTCTCCTGATGCCACGCGCAGGGAGGGGAGGCGGAGGCGGTCCCCGACGGAGACGGCGTCCAGCTCGACGAGCGTCCTCGCGCGGTCCGCCGTGCCGGCCCCGGTGGCCACGGCCGGGCGGCCGGTGAAGGCGAGCGGGCGGGGCGGGGGCGGCACGGGAGACCTGCGCAGGACGTCCAGCCGGGTCCGGGCGGCCCTGACCCGGCCGGACAGCTTGGCCTCGTGCGAGCGGCGGTGCTTGCCGAAGCCCTGCCTCGGGTCCCCTCCGGTGGCCGCGAGCCGCGCTCCGGCCGCCTCGACCAGCTCCTCGGTGCGGGCCAGGTCCGCCAGGTACTCCTCGTGCTCCTGGGCCCAGCGGCGGCGGGCGGCGGCCCTGGCGGTGCGGTAGCCGTCCCAGCCGTCCCCGTACCGGCTGACCGTGCGCAGGTCCCGGTCGACCTCCAGGATCACCGAGGTGACGCGCTCCAGAAACGCCCGGTCGTGGGTGATCGCCACGACGGTGCCCCGGTGGGCGCGCAGGTGGTCCTCCAGCCAGCCGACGGCGCGGGCGTCGAGGTGGTTGGTCGGCTCGTCGAGCAGCAGCAGTTCGGGGGCTGCGGCCAGGACGCAGGCGAGGGCGAGCCGGGACTGCTCGCCGCCGGAGAGCGTGGCGAGGGCGCGGTCCCGGGTGAGGTGGGCGAGTCCGAGGCCCTGCAGAGCCGCTTCGGTGCGGGCGTCCGCCCGGTAGCCGTCGCGGTCCTCGTAGGCGGCGAGGAGGTCTCCGTACGCGGCGAGTTCCGCGTCGGTGGGCCCGGGGTCGCCGGGCTTCCGCTCCGAGAGACCTGCCTCCGCCTCGCGGATACGGTGTTCGAGGCCGCGCAGTTCGGCGAGTGCCGCGTCGACGGCGTCCCGCACGGTGTCGGCAGGGTCGAGGCCGAGGGTCTGCGCGAGGTAGCCGGTGCCGCCGGGGAACCGGACGGTGATCTCTCCGGTGTCCGGTTGTTCCGCTCCGGCCAGCAGCCGGAGCAGGGTGGACTTTCCGGAACCGTTCTCGCCGATGACGGCGGTCTTCTCACCGGGCCGGACGGTGAGGGTCACCTGGTCGAGTACGGAGCGGTCCCCGTACGCCTTGGAGACGTCCTTCATGGCCAGTTGAGCGCGGTCGCGCTGGGGGTGCATGGGTGCCTTTTCCCTGGGTGACGGCCCGCGGCGGCGCGCACGGAGGCGCGGCGGCGGGGCGTGGATGCCGGACGGCGAGGGGACGGCGGCGGGCGCGCGGGGTGACGTCGAGGTCACCGGGGCGGCTCAGTAGACACGCGTGGTGCGGCGCGCGGCGGCTGTCCGGGCCGGGAATCAGCGGAAGAAGTAGAAGCGGTACGAACCCATGTCGGCCAGTTTAACGGCGGCTCGCTGGCCCTGCCGAGAATTTCCGCCCGCCCCGGCGGCGACCGCCGGGAAGGAACCGGGGGCCGCCGCCGTGCGGACGGGCGGGCAGGCAGGCGGACGAGCGGACGAGCACAGCCGGAGGGGCGGGAGGATTCAGCCGCCGGGGAGGATGACGGCCCGGCCGTTGATCCTGCCGTCGTGCAGGCGCTCATAGGCCAGCGGGGCCTCGTCGAGGGAGTACGTCTCCACATGGACGTCCACCGCCCCGGCGTGGGCCAGGTCGAGCACCTCGGCGAGCTCCTTGCGCGAACCCCAGTAGGGGGCGCAGACGTTGGCTCCGTACGGAAGCGTCCCGAAGCCGACCGGGAGCGCGCCGCCGCCGATGCCGACGATGGTGACGTCGCCGTCCACGCGGGCGACGGCTCCGGCGGTCCCCACGGTGGGCGGCGCTCCGACGAAGTCGAGAACCACATGGGCGCCGAGCCCGCCGGTCAGTTCCATGACCCGGGCGGCCGCCTTCTCGTCGGAGAGAACGGCTTCGTGCGCGCCGACGGTCCTGGCCAGGGCCAGCTTGTCCTCGGTGACGTCGAGGGCGATCACCCGGGCGGCCGTCATGGCGCGCAGCAGCTGGATCGCCACGTGGCCGAGTCCGCCGGTGCCGATGACGACGGCGGTGGAGCCGGGCACCAGCTTCGCCAGGGAGCGGACGATCGCGTGGTACGGGGTGAGTCCGGCGTCGGTGAGGGGCACCGTCTTCACCGGGTCGAGGTCGCCGATCGGGATCAGGTGGCGGGGGTCGTCGACGATCATGTACTCGGCCATCGCGCCGGGTGCACCGAGTCCGGGCGGCATGATGCCGAGCTCCTTGGCGCGCAGGCAGTAGTTCTCCTTGCCCTCGGCGCAGTTCACACAGGTGCCGCAGCCCCAGGGTCCGTACACCGCGACGGAGTCGCCGACCGCGAAGCCGTCGACGCCGTCACCGAGGGCGGCGACCGTGCCGACGCCCTCGTGGCCCAGGGTGAGGGGCAGTGAGAAGGGAATCTGGTCGGCGGGCCAGCTCATCACGGCGATATCGGAGTGGCAGACGCCCGCAGCGGTGACCTTCAGCAGGACCTGGCCGGGGCCGGGCTCGGGGTCCGGGACGGTGACCACCTCGGGGGCGGCGCCGACGGCTCGGTACTGAACGGCTTTCATGGGGTTTTCCTCGCTTCTTCCTTGTTCTCTCTGTCGCCCCGTGTGCTCTGTGTTCCCTTTGTCGCCCCTGTGTCCCCCGTGCGCCACTCGGGCTCCGTCACGGGGCGGAGTAGCCGCCGTCCACCAGGTGGTAGCTGCCGTGGATGAAGGAGGCCTTGTCGGAGAGCAGGAAGGCGGCGAGTTCGGCGACCTCCTCGGCGGTGCCGAGGCGCCCGGCCGGGTGCAGGGAGATCAGGTGCTCGCGGGCCCCCGGGTCGGTGTCCCGCAGGAGCGGGGTGTCGATGAAGCCGGGGCCGACCGCGTTGATCCGGACGTTCTGCCCGGCGTATTCGAGCGCCGCGGTCTTGGTGAGGCCGACGACGCCGTGCTTGGCCGCGACGTAGGCGGGTGAGCCCGCGAAGCCGTTGGTGCCGAGGATGGAGGACATGTTGACGATCGCGCCGCCACCGGCCGCGACGATGGCGGGCAGTTCGTAGCGCATCGAGTGGAAGACGCCGCTGAGGTTGGTGGCGACGACGCGGTTCCAGTCCTCGACCGGGTACGCGCCGGTGGGGCTGCTGGGGCCCGCGATGCCGGCGTTGTTCACCGCCAGGTGGAGGGCGCCGAAGGTGTCCACGGCGAACCGCACACCCGCTTCGACGGAGGCCGGGTCGGTGACGTCCATCGCGACGGCGGCGGCCCTGGCTCCGGTGCTCTCCAGCTCGGCCGCGGCCTTGCGCGCGTTCGCCTCGTCGTAGTCGGCGACGACGACCGCCGCGCCGCCGGCGGCGAGCCGCCGGGCCAGGGCGAGGCCGATGCCGGAGGCTCCGCCGGTGACGAGGGCGGTGCGGCCCTCGAACTCGGCCGAGGTCACGGCCGCAGGGGTGGAGCTGTGCTCGGTGCTCATGGGATTGCCTCTGTTTCTGCTTCTGCTGCTGTTTCTGCTTCTCCTGCCGCTTCTGCGGTGCGGTGCCGTTCCGGAGCGGGGCTCGGTTCGCCGAGCAGGTCGGCGGAGAGCGCGTCGAAGGCCTCGGTGACGAGGGCGGGCAGGGCGTCCGGCCGGCCCCCGCGCACCCAGGCGGCCTGGGCGGCGAGCAGGGCGCCTGCTCCTGCGGCGACGGTCACGGCGGGCCGGATGTCCTGCCGCGGATCGACGCCGAGCCGGTCCGCGACGATGGCGACCGAGTCCTCCTGTGCGTCCACCCGGATGTGGTGGAAGACGGCGTAGAGGGCCGGCTCCTCCTCGGCGACGACCAGCAGGTCGAAGATCCGGGGACGGCGGTGCCAGGGCTCCGCCCCGGGGTCGGCGAGCCAGTCGAGGACGGCCCGCCGGTAGGCGAGGAGCGGGGGTTCCGGGGCCGGGCGGGCGCGCAGGGCCGCGTTGATGCGGTCGCCGTCGCCCCGCAGGGAGTCGAGGGCGGCGGCCTCCTTGCTCGTGAAGTACCGGCTGAACGTACGGCGGTCGACGTCCGCGGCGTCCGCGATCTCCTCGACCGTCACGTTCCGCAGCCCCCGGTCGAGCACCAGGTCGAACGCGGCCTGCGCCAGGGTGTCGCGGGTGCGGCGCGCTTTGCGGCTGCGCCGTTCCGGGATCTTCCGTTCCGGAGTCATATATGCACCGTACACCTGAAAATGTCCCCACGCGACATTCGTCTCGTGGGGACATCATAGGTGGTGGCCGATACGGGCGAGTGGGGCGCGGCGAGCGCTCAGACCACGGGGGCGCGGCGCAGGGCGAGCGCGGCGACATCGTCGCGCCGGACGCCGCCGGAGAAACTCTCCAGATCGATGTGGAGCGCGTCGAGCAGTTCACGGGGCCCGTGCCCGGCCCAGCCCCCGAGCCGCTCGTCCAGCGGGTAGAAGGCGCCGGCGGCGTCACGGGCCTCGGTCACCCCGTCGGTGACGACGAGGAGCGTCGCGCCCTGCGGGAAGTCGAAGGACTCGGTCGTACGGGCCTCCCGGCTGAGTCCGGCGAGACCGAGGGGGACATACGTCCGGTGGAGCGTGACGGCCGAGGTCCAGCCCTCGTGCACCAGTCGCGGCGGCAGGTGGCCGCAGTTCACGGCCTCCACCCGGCCGCCCTCGTCGAACCCGAGCACGAGCGCGGTCACGAAGCGTTCGGTCTCACCGGTCTGGGCGGAGAACACGTTGTGCCGTACGACGGCGTCCTCCAGCGCCTCCACCACGCCGGTGAGCGTGGGTTCGCGGATGGCCGCCTCGCGGAACGCGGCGATGGCCGCGAATCCGGCGCCGATGGCCGCGAGCCCTTTGCCCTGGACGTCCCCGATGATCACCCGGGTGCCGTAGGGCGACTCGACGACCTCGTAGATGTCTCCGCCGACGAAACGGTCCTCCTCGATCGGCTCGTAGAGCCCGTACGCGAAGACGTGGTCGGTCACGACGGGCAGCGGCCGCAGGATCTGGCGCTGCAGGGCGACGGCGGCGGACCGCAGCCGCGCCATCTCGGTGGCGTGCCGGATGCGTGCCGCGCAGGCGGCGACCCCGAGGGCGCAGGCCAGTACGGCGAAGCCGATGCCGAAGACGAAGTCCCAGAAGGTGCCGTCCGCGCCGACCCGGAAGCCGACGACGACCGTGGTGATCCACACCGCGACCCAGATCGTCTGGCGGAGGCTGCAGTAGACGGAGGCCAGCGCCGGGACGACCACGAGCAGCGGGACGACCCGCAGGTCGTTGCCCGTCGTGGCGTCGAGGAACACGACCAGCGCCGTCAGCAGCGCAAGACCGCAGACCAGCACCCCGTTGCCGATCCGGCTCCGGGACACCGCCTCGGTGCCCGCGTCCGGGCGGGGCGCGGCACCGCTCCGGTGCCGTACCTCGCTCTGCTTCTGTGCCATGTCCAGCAGCCTCATGGGCACGGCCTGTCCTCCCGCTGATCCTTCGGCGCCGCCCGCAGTTTCGGCCGGTCCCTTCCAGTTGACCGGGGTGCGGACGTTCACGCAGGAGGGCTTAGGGCCCCGAGCGGGCGCCGAAGGTCCCGCTCGGGACTTCCGGCCCGGGGCCCTCCGCCCCCGTACAGGAGTGCCTCAGGTCCCGTCCTACGGGTGCCGGTGCCTGTTTCCGGCTGCCCGGTCAGCGCAGCGAGGACCTGCGGGTCCCGTCGGCCGACGGGAGCGCGGCGGGCACGAGGGCGGAGAGGAATTCCGTACGCCGGCGGAGCCGGAAGCCGAGGGACTCGTAGAGCCGTACGGCCCCGGTGTTGGAGGCGGAGGCATGCAGGAACGGCGTCTCGCCGCGCTCTCGGATGCCGTGCGCGACCGCCAGGACCAGTCGGCTCGCCAGCCCCTGCCCCCGTACGGACTCATCCGTGCAGACGCCGCTGATCTCGGTCCAGCCGGGCGGGTGCAGCCGCTCCCCCGCCATCGCCACCAGGGTGCCGCCCCGGCGGATGCCCAGGTACGTACCCATCTCGACCGTGCGCGGCAGAAAGGGGCCGGGGCGGGTGCGCGCCACCAGGTCCAGCATCTCCGGCACGTCCTGCGAACCCAGCGGAACCGCCTCCGGGTCGGGTGCGGCGTCCACCGACGCGTCGACCAGCTGGACGCCCTCGGCCCGGAAGATGATCTCCCAGTCCTGTGGCGGCGGCGCCTGGAACGCGGCGAGGGCAACGGAACCGCCCGGCCCGGCGAGCGCCGCGACATCCGCCCAGTCCTGGGCGTCCGGGGCGTCGGGGAGCGCGATCCAGGGGGTGACGTCGACGGGATAGCGCAGGATCCGCCCACGGCTCTCGGCGAAGTGGGCGTGCGGACCGGTGAGCGAGGACCGGGCGGGGTTGTCCAGCGAATGGAGCCGGGACGGGGCATCGGCCCGGGGCCGGGTGTGGTTCTGGGTCATGGTCTTCCTCGTTCCGTCCTTCACGTCGCGTGGTTCCTCGACGGCGGTCGCGCGGTTCCTCGACGGCTGGTGCTCAGCGCCGCGGGCGATGCGCCGCCAAGAGCGGAAAGCCGGTGGATCCGGCACGTATTTCCGCGGGGGAAGTCCGTTCATGACACCGCCATCGATGGGGGGGCGCCGATGCCCCGGCCCGCGCCCGCGTGGACGAGCGGCGAAATCGACTCATCCGTAGGCCGATACGCGCCGGTCCGGTCCCAACGGCCGCCTGCCTGTGGCACTCTGGTGGCGACCGCCCCACCGGGCTCCCCCGTACCGGTGGGGCGGTTCCTTGTGCCTCCGAGGCCGGCGCCTTTCGCCGCACCCTTCAGATGACGGCACCTCAGATCCGAACCAGGCCTGTTTCCGGCCGATTCGCACCATGTGGCCAGATCAACTCCTCCGGCCGCGCATAGGAGCCGCACCCCCGGGAAGGCGAACAGTCCTCAGGGCCTACGAACCAGGAACCAGGGAGCGTGAAGCGACATGACCGTGCACAGTGCGCAGACCGCGCAGACGGCCGGTACGCAGCGGGCTGGCACCGCCGAGGAGCTTCCGTGGATCGAGGATGCCGGGAAGATCGCCCCGATGGACGCGCGCCGGCTCTCACGCCTCTTCTTCGACCGCCTACAGGCCCTGGAGGAGGGCACGCACGAGCACCAGTACGCGCGCAACACCCTCATCGAGATGAACCTGTCCCTCGTCCGTTTCGCCGCCAACCGCTTCCGCAACCGGGGCAGCGGCGACATGGAGGACATCATCCAGGTCGGCACCATCGGGCTGATCAAGGCGATCGACCGCTTCGACCTCTCACGGGAGGTCGAGTTCACGTCGTTCGCCGTGCCGTACATCGTCGGGGAGATCAAGCGGTTCTTCCGCGACACGAGCTGGGCGGTGCATGTGCCGCGGCGCCTCCAGGAGCTGCGGGTCGACCTCGCCAAGGCGAAGGAGTCCCTGGCGGGCGACCTCGACCGGGACCCCACGGTGCAGGAGCTGGCGGAGGACCTGGGGATCGAGGAGTCCGAGGTCACGGAGGGGATCGTCGCCTCCAACGGCTACACGGCGGGCTCCCTGGACATGCCGACCGATACCGCGGAGGCCGGGCCCGGCCAGAACGCGGGGCGGACGTTCGCCGATGTGCTGGGCGAGCCGGACCCCGCCATGGAGACCGTGGAGAACCTCCACGCACTCGCGCCCCTGCTGGGCGAACTGGACGAGCGGGAGCGCCGGATCATCGATATGCGCTTCGGCCAGGAGATGACCCAGGCGCAGATCGGCGCGGAGCTCGGGATCTCGCAGATGCATGTGTCCCGGCTGCTGAGCCGGATGCTGGGCAAGCTGCGGAGCGGGATGCTCGCCCAGGAGTGACCGTCGCGAGCCACCCCGTCGGGCGGCGGACAGCGGGCGGTTAGGCGTTGCGGTTCTGACTGATGCATCAGTCAGAACCGCAACGCCTATTCTGGTCAGGTATTACGTATGCCGATGTTGAGGTTCTCTCAACACATGGCTACGGTGGTTGACCATGCAGCAGGACGAGGTGGCCGCACGGGTCCGACAGGTGATCGACGCGGCGGGTGTGAGCGCGCGCGAGTTCGCGCGGCGGATCGTCATCGATCCGTCGAAGCTGTCCCGTTCCCTGAACGGCACCCGCCGCTTCACCGCCGCCGAACTGGCCCGGATCGCGGACATCGGCGGCGTGGACATCGGCCGGCTGATCGGTACGACGGCTGATGCGACGGCCGGCACCGCGACGACCGGCACGACGGACGGTGCGGCGTCGTCGCCGTCGCCCGTGCGTTCCCTTTCGTCCCCTCGCCCGCCCTCGCCCGAGGGCGGCAGACCTCTGCAGATCGTGCGCGAGACCGTCCGGCTCATCGCCGAACGCGGATTCCACGCCGTCCGGGTCGCGGACATCGCCGCGGCCTGCCACACCAGCACGGCGGCGATCCACTACCACTTCCCCGGCCGTGACGAGCTGCTCGAAGCGGCGGTCCGCTGGTGCATGGACGAGGACACCCGTCGCCGTGCCGACGCCACGGCCGGTACCCGTCATGCCGGGGACGAGCTGCGCCTGCTGATCGAACTCCAGACGCCCCGCACCGAACAGCAACGGCGGCAGTGGTGCGTCTGGCTCGACCTGTGGGCCGAGGCCGCCCGGTCCACCACGGTCGGACGGCTCCACGTGGAGTACTACCGCCAGTGGCGGGGGACGGTCGCCGATGTGATCCGTCGCGGCGTCGAGCAGGGCGTGTTCCGTCCGGTCGACGTGGACGGCGCGGCCCTCGCCCTCACCGCGCTGATCGACGGACTGGTCTCCCAGGTCCTGGCCACGGAGCCCGGCCTTCCGGGCACCGGCGCAAAGGCCATGCACGACGCGCTGATCGCCCACGTGGACGCCTGCCTGACAGCGCCCGTGCCCGGCTGACGCCCGCGCCCGCCCCGTACATCCGAAGAAGCCCTGCACCGCCGGACTCCCTGAGCTCCTCGAATCTACCCGAACTACCCGAACTCCCCGAGAGGAGACGTTTTCGTATGCCCGTGAACCAGGACGTCATCATCACCTGCGCCCTCACCGGAGCCGGCGACACCGTCGGCCGCAGCCCCCATGTCCCCGTGACGCCCGAGCAGATCGCCGCCTCCGCCGTCGAGGCCGCCGGCGCCGGGGCGGCCGTGGTCCACATCCACGTCCGCGAGCCGGAGACCGGCGCCCCCTCCCGCGATCCCCGCCTCTACCGCGAGGTCGTCGAGCGGATCCGGGAGACCGGCACCGACGTGATCATCAACCTGACCGCCGGGATGGGCGGGGACCTCGTCATCGACCCGGAGGCCCCGCTCCGTCAGCTGCCGGGCACCGACCTGGTCAGCGGTCTCGACCGGCTGCCCCACGTCGAGGATCTGCTGCCGGACATCTGCACCCTGGACTGCGGTTCGCTCAACTTCGGCGACGGCAGCAACCTCTACGTCTCCACCCCCGACATGCTGCGCACCGGCGCGAAGCGCATCCAGGAACTCGGGGTCCGTCCCGAGCTGGAGATCTTCGACACCGGGCAGCTGTGGTTCGCCAAGCAACTCCTCGCCGAGGGGCTGCTCGACGATCCCACGGTCTTCCAGCTCTGCATGGGCATTCCATGGGGTGCGCCCGCCGACCCGGGCGTCCTCCAGGCGATGGTCAACATGCTTCCGCAGGGCGCCCAGTGGGCGAGCTTCGCGCTCGGCCGGATGCAGATGCCCTGGGCCGCCCAGTCGATCCTGCTCGGCGGACACGTCCGGGTCGGCCTGGAGGACAACCTCTATCTGGGCAAGGGCGTCAAGGCCACCAACGGCCAGTTGGTGGAGCGCTCCGTGCAGATCACCGAGTCCCTGGGTTCCCGGGTCGCCACGCCCGACGAGGCACGCGAGAAGCTCGGCCTGCGCCCGCGCGCCTGACCGGCCTCCCCTTCCTCACCTCCCTATTCCCGTACAACTCCCCCCACCGTTCTGGAGTGCCGCCCGTGCCTGTCACCCCCTCTGCCGCCGCGACCGACGGCCCCGCCGCCCCCTGCGCCCCGGAGGACGTACGCCGTGTCGCGTGCGTCGGGGCCGGAGTGATCGGCGGTGGCTGGGCAGCCCATTTCCTCGCCCGCGGATACGACGTCACCGCCTGGGACCCGGCCCCAGACGCCGCCGTCCGGCTGCGGCGGCTCATCTCCGCCGCCTGGCCCGCACTGGAACAGCTCGGCCTGGCCGACGGAGCCTCGCAGGACCGGCTGACCGTCACCGCGACCCTCGAAGAGGCCGTGGCCGACGCCCAGTTCGTCCAGGAGAGCGCCCCGGAGAAGCTGGACCTGAAGCGTGATCTACTGGCCCGGCTGGACGCCGCCGCGCCCGCCGGTACGGTGATCGCCTCGTCCACCTCCGGCTATCCGATGACGGACATGCAGACGGAGGCCGCCGACCCCGGGCGGCTCGTCGTCGGACATCCCTTCAACCCGCCCTATCTCATCCCCCTGGTCGAGGTCGTCGGCGGTGAACTGACCGCGCCCGCCGCGGTCGACTGGGCCTCGCGCTTCTACGCTGTCGCGGGCAAGTCCGTCATCACCATGGACCGCGAGGTGCCCGGCTTCATAGCCAACCGGCTCCAGGAGGCCCTGTGGCGCGAAGCCCTGCACATGGTCGCCAACGGCGAGGCCACGGTGGCGGAGATCGACACGTCGATCACCGAGGGCCCGGGGCTCCGCTGGGCCGTGATGGGCCCGATGCTCACGTTCGCGCTCGCGGGCGGCGAGGGCGGGATGGCCCATATGCTCGACCACTTCGGCCCGTCGCTGAAGTCGCCCTGGACCCGGCTCGAAGCACCCGAACTGGACCGTGCGCTGTACGGGGCGGTGGTGGCCGGCTGCGAGGAAGCCGCGGACGGCCGGAGCATCGCCGATCTGGTCGCCGAGCGGGACCGGGGCGTCATCGACGTCCTGCGGGCCACGGGCCGCCTGCCCCGGTCCGCCGAGGAGGCGACCCGATGAGCGAGCAGCAGACGCCCGACGCACACACCGAGGACACCGACCCCGCCGAGGACGCCACGGCGCTCCCCCTGCTCCACCGGACCGTGCGGCCCGAGTGGATCGACTACAACGGCCACATGAGCGAGGCGTTCTACGTCCTGGTCTTCGGGTACGCCACCGACGCGATGATGATCGAGACCGGTCTGCACGCCGGGTACCGGGAGAGGACCGGCTGCTCGCTCTACACCGTCGAGTCGCATCTGCGCTATCTCCGCGACGTGGCCGAAGGCGCCCATCTCGCCGTTCGCACCAGTCTGTTGGGCGCTGACGCGAAGAAGGCACGCTTCTGCCACGAGCTGTACACGGTCGACGCACCGGACGGCGTACCGGAGCCGGAGGCCGCCCCGGTGGCGACGAGCGAGCTGCTGGCGCTCCATGTGGACCAACGGGCGGGCCGCACCGTCCCGTTCCCGGATTCCGTACGGGAACGGCTGAGCGCGCTCGTCGAGCCGGCGCCCGAGTGGGCAGGCCGCTCGATCGCC
>NZ_NEUE01000031.1 GCF_002910905.1 Streptomyces sp. SM11
GCCACCGGAACCGGAACCGGAACGGACACTCCGGGCCCGGGCGCCATGGGTGTCACCGGCGCCGACGCGGAGGCCGGCACCGGCGTCCTCCCCTTCCCGCGCCCGGCCCCCGGCGCACCCGCCCCGGACGTCTCCGTGCCCACCCGGCCGACCGCCTCATGGGGCAGCCCCGCCGAGGCCCCCTACGACGACGAGGACGACGAGGACGACGAGGAGGGTCCGCGTCCGCCCGGCCGCCGCGTCCACCTCGCGGGGACGTGGGACGACGGGCCCGGTGCGGGGAGGCCCGTCTCCGCGGGCGGATCCGGCGAGGACGCGCTGCGCGCCGACTCCCGGCGGCCCGGCCCACAGGTCCCCGCGCCCAAGCAGCTCGCCCGTACCGCGCCGCCCCCGGACGGGCGGGCCGCCTCCCGGGTCTGGGAGGACGCCGTCGTGGGCGGCGGTGAACCCGCCGTCTACCGTGGCCCCGTCACCCCGCTCGCCGCCGAACGCGCCCGCCAGGCGCGGATCACCGTCGTCGGAGCCGTCACCGAGCGCTGGGCCCCGGAGCAGGCGGGCCCGGTCCACGACAACTGGCAGCTCGCGCCCCCGATCGGCCCCTCCACCGACCTGTGGGCGCTCGGCGCACTGCTCTACCGCGCGGTCCAGGGCCACGCCCCCTACCCCGAGGAGAACGCGGCCGAGCTGGTACAGATGGTGTGCGGCGAGCCGCCCGCCTTCGCGGAGGAGTGCGGTCCGCTGCGGCCCGTCGTCGAGTCGTTGCTGCGCCAGGACCCCACGGAGCGGCCGGACTTCGAGGAGCTGCGCGGCTGGCTGCGCTCGCTGGTGCGCTCCGCGCCCGAGCCGGAGGCGGGCGCCGACGTCGTGACGCTGCCCGCGTCCGACGCCGGGCGGCTCCCCGTCGTACGCCGCAGGGGCGAGCTGGTCCGCCGGCGCCGGGGCCGTTTCGGCGGCGGCGCCGCGCACGGCAGACACCGCCAGGGGAAGCGCCGGCAGCCGCCGAAACAACATGGCGGCGGCGAACAGCGGGACTCGCTGCTGCCGCCCGACCGGTCCGCGCGCATGCCCGTGGAGGCCTGGGAAGAAGAGCGCCCGGCCCGTGCGCCGCGTGCGCCCAAGGGCCCCCGGGTGCTGCGGGAACCGCCGCGCCGGGGCGAGGGATCGTCATCCCCGCGCAGTCTGGGCCGGCTGCTGCTCGTCCTCATCCTGCTGCTGATGGCCGCCGCCGTCGCGTACGCGGTGCTGTTCCTGCCGAAGCAGGATCCGGGCAAGGACGGCGGAGCACCGGTCTCGCCCACCGGCTCCGCCGCACCGCCTGCCGCCTCCGGGGGGCCCGAGCCGTCCGCCTCGCCGGACGGGTCCGCCGACCCCGGGTCCCAGAAGCCGCAGACCAGCCGGTCCGCCGTCGCGCTCGCACCCGGCTACGCACTCCGCAAGGACGCGGAGGGCTTCGAGGTCGGCGTACCGAAGGACTGGCAGCGCAGCCCCGCCAACGCCGACCGTCAGATCCGCTACGGCAGCGACGGGTTCACCCTGCTGGTGGTGCCCGGCCGGGACACGGTGAAGGCGGGCGGCAGCGATCCGCTGGACTACCAGCGGGACAAGGAACCCGAGCTCCAGCCGTTCCGGGACTCCAGCTGGTCTTCCTCGTCCGGGCTGCGCCGGGTCGACGTCGGCCGGCAGGCGATGGCCGAGGGGCAGTTCACCTGGCAGGAGAGCGGTGGGCGCGAGGTGTTCGTCCGCAATCTCGCCATGATCGTGGACGGCAGGTACCACGTCATCCAGGTCATCGGGCCCGAGAACGACCGGGACAAGGTCACCGAGATCTACGAGCAGGCCATCGCCTCGTACCGGGTCGACGCCTGACCCTCCGTCCCCCGGTCACCGGCTGATCGCACGTCATCGTGATCGCCGGGCAAGGGGCGTTGTGCGATGTGGACAACCATCACAGTGCGGTCTCGTGGGCGATCCCCGGTTCCGCCTTCCCGCTCCCCCTCCGTAACCTGGCAAGCCGAGGAACGGGGCGGGGACATCACGTGGATCGATCACAGGGCACGGACGTGGGACTGGTGCTGGCGGGGCGCTACCGGCTGGGCGACGTCCTCGGCCGGGGCGGCATGGGCAAGGTCTGGCGCGCCCACGACGAAGTGCTGCACCGCACGGTCGCCGTCAAGGAGTTGACCGCCGGGCTGTACGTCGCCGAGGCCGACCGGCTCGTCCTGCACGCCAGGACGCAGAAGGAGGCGCGGGCGGCCGCGCGCATCACCCATCCCGGCGTCGTCACCGTCCACGACGTGATCGAGTACGACAACCGGCCCTGGATCGTCATGCAGTACGTCGACGGGCCCTCGCTCGCCGACGCCGCCAAGGAGAGCGGCGAGGTCGCCCCGCGCGAGGCGGCCCGCATCGGGCTGCACGTGCTGAGCGCCCTGCGCGCCGCGCACGCGGCCGGGGTGCTGCACCGCGACGTCAAGCCCGGCAACGTCCTGCTGGCGCGCGACGGGCAGGTGCTCCTGACCGACTTCGGGATCGCCGCGATCGAGGGCGACTCCACCATCACCCGGACCGGCGAACTGGTCGGCTCCATCGACTACCTGGCCCCGGAACGGGTACGCGGCGGCGACCCGGGACCGGCCTCCGACCTCTGGTCGCTGGGCGCGACGCTGCACACGGCGGTCGAGGGGACCTCCCCGTTCCGTCGCACGTCCCCGATCTCCACCATGCAGGCCGTCGTCACCGAGGAGCCGCCCGCCCCGGTCAACGCCGGTCCGCTCGGAGCCGTGATCACCGCGCTGCTCCGCAAGGACCCGGCCGACCGGCCCACGGCCGCCGAGACCGAGCAGATGCTGCTGGACGCCGTGGAGGGCCGCGAACCCCGTGCCGCCCAGGCGCATGTGCCGACCCAGCGCTTTCCCGAGGACGCCCGGTACGCCTACCGGGACGCGAGCGGCCCCGGCGGCCCGGACAGCTCCCACGGCTCCGACGGCGCCACCGCCCGGCTGCCCGGAGCGGTCCCCGCCACGACTCCGCAGCCCGCCCCCGGCCCGGACGTCACGGCCCCCGTCACCGGCCCCGCCTCCGCCCCGGTGACCCGGCGAGGCGGATCCAGGTGGCGCACGGTGCTCGTCGCGGTCGTCGCCGCCGCCGTCCTCGGGGGCGCGGCCGGGCTGTTCGCGATGAAGTACGGGGACGGCTCGGACACCCCGGGCGGCGGTGCGGCCGGGGCCAGTACGCCGTCCGCGACGCCGACCACCCCGGGCCCCACCGCCCCCGCGCAGGGGATACCGGACACACCCGACGGCTGGCACCGGGTCGACGACCCGGCCGGATTCAGCCTGGTCGTGCCGAAGGACTGGACGCGGCAGTACGAGGACGGCCAGATCGACTACACGCCGGACGGCGGGGCCCACCGGATCCGCATCAGCATCGACCCGGACCCGGACTTCGGCCATCCGTATCTGCACATGGAGAACATGGAGGAGCAGCTCTCCGAGCGGCTGCCGGGTTACCAGCGGATCGGGATGGAGAAGAAGACCTTCCGTGACCGGCCGGGAGCCCTCTGGGAGTTCACCTGGAACGAGACCAAGGACCATCCGGGGCCCCGGCGCGGGATCGACCAGATGTACTACGGCGGTTCCGGTGGCCCCGAGTACGCGCTGTATCTGACCGCCCCGCAGCAGGGCTGGGAGGCCAGCCGCGAGAAGTTCGACATCATGCTGCGCAGTTGGAGCGCCCCGAAACCCCAGCGGTGAGCGTGCTGCCCGGCGAGCGCCCGATGCTCCGGCCGGGTCGCCGAACGGTCATGGCTCCGCATCCGGGCACCACCCCGGGTGGTGCCCGGCCCGGCGCGTGAACTCGGCACCGGCGACCGGGTCGTCCTCACCGACTTCGGGATCGCGGCGGTCGAGGGCGAGGAGCGGCTCACCGAGACCGGCGCGTTCGTCGGCTCGCCCGAGTACATCTCGCCGGAGCGGGTCCTCGGACAGCGCCCCGGACCGGAGTCGGACCTGTGGTCGTTGGGCGTCGTGCTGTACGCGGCGGTCGAGGGGATGTCCCCGTACCGCCGCTCGCACACCCCGGCCACCCTCCGGGCCGTGCGGGAAATTCACGGTTTCTGAGCGTCGTGCGCCGACCGCCGTCGGGCGGTCGACTGCATAGCCACTGATCAGCGGTTATGCCGCCAGCGATCACTGGCTCGTTCGAGGAGGGTGTGGGGCAGGGGTGGCGGGTCCTGTGAAAAACCGTTACCCACGGGTACCCAAAGGCTCCGGCTGGACATACTCTCGGCCCCATGACGGACTCGCAGGCCCCTGATGCCCCTCTCGGTACGAACCCCGTGGCGGTCGCCCCCGCCGGGGTGCGCACGGCCGCCGACGTGGTCACCCCCGAGGTGATCGCCCAGCTGACCCGTGGCGTCGTCGGTTCGGGCCGTACGGCCAACCACACCCCCTTCACCGGGGAGAAGCTGGCCGACCTGCCCGAGTCCACCCCCGAGGACGTCGCCACCGCCTTCGACCGGGCCCGCGCCGCCCAGCCCGTCTGGGCCGCCGTCCCCGTACGGCAGCGGGCCGCCGTCCTGCTGCGCTTCCACGACCTCGTCCTGAGCCGCCAGTCCGAGGTCCTCGACCTCATCCAGCTGGAGACCGGCAAGGCCCGCCTGCACGCCCACGAGGAGGTGCAGGCCGTCGCCGTCGCCGCCCGTCACTACGGGCGCAAGGCCGCCTCCTACCTCAAGCCCCGCCGCCACACCGGCGTCGTCCCGGTCCTCACCAAGGTCACCGAACTGCGCCAGCCGCGTGGTGTCGTCGGCCAGATCGCCCCCTGGAACTACCCGCTCGAACTCTCCGTGGGCGACGCCCTGCCCGCGTTCGTCTCCGGCAACGCCGTCGTGATGAAGCCCGACACGGAGACCGCGCTCACCGCCCTGTGGGCCCGCGACCTGCTCATCGAGGCGGGACTGCCCGCCGAGGTCTTCCAGGTCGTCCTCGGTGAGGGCCCCGTCGTCGGACCCGAGGTCGTCGGCCGTGCCGACTACGTCTCCTTCACCGGCTCCACCCGCACCGGCCGCGAGGTCGCCGTCGGCGCCGCGTCCCGGCTGGTCGGCGTCTCCCTGGAACTCGGCGGCAAGAACGCCATGCTGGTCCTGAAGGACGCCGACGTCGAGAAGGCCGCCGCCGGCGCCGTCCGCGCCTGCTTCTCCTCCGCCGGACAGCTCTGCATCTCCATCGAGCGGCTGTACGTCCACGAGTCCGTCGCCGACGACTTCGTTCAGCGCTTCGCCACCCGGACGAAGGCCATGCGGCTCGGCAACGCCCTCGCGTACGGGGCCGACATGGGCTCCCTCGTCGGTGAACGCCAGCTGGAGACCGTCACCCAGCACGTCGACGAGGCAGTCGAGAAGGGCGCGAAGCTCGTCGCCGGCGGCGTCGCCCGCCCCGACATCGGCCCGCTGTTCTACGAGCCGACCATCCTCGACGGGGTGGCGGACCCGATGGCCGTCTGCACCGAGGAGACCTTCGGCCCGGTCGTCTCCCTCTACCGCTTCAGCGACGAGGACGAGGTGATCGCGCTCGCCAACGCCACCCCGTACGGCCTCAACTCCAGCGTCTGGACCACCGACTCCCGGCGAGGCCACCAGGTCGCCGCCCGGCTGCGCAGCGGCACCGTCAACATCAACGAGGGGTACGCCCCCGCCTACGGCAGCGTCCAGTCCCCGATGGGCGGCATGAAGGAGTCCGGTCTCGGCCGGCGGCACGGCTCCGAGGGCATCCTCAAGTACACCGAGGCCCAGACCGTCGCCCAGCAGCGGCTGATCCCGCTCGCGCCCGCCTTCGGGATGGACGACGAGAAGTACGCCGCGTTCATGACCCGCAGCCTCAAGGCGATGAAGGCGTTCCGGCTGCGCTGAGCGCCCCGGAGGCCGTAGCGCCTTCCGTCCTTTTCGTACCGATTCCGTTCCGAGGAGTGCCATGCCCCAGGACAGCCCTGCCCAGAAACAGGCCGTGAGCCCTGCGCCGGCGAGCCCTGTGCCGGCCGAGGACGACGCCACGTACGACTACGACGTCCTGGTCGTCGGCTCGGGCTTCGGGGGCGCGGTGTCGGCACTCCGGCTCACCGAGAAGGGCTACCGCGTCGGCATCCTGGAAGCGGGCCGCCGCTTCACGCCCGGCACACTCCCCAAGACCTCCTGGGATCTGAAGAACTACCTGTGGGCCCCCGCCCTCGGCCTCTTCGGCATCCAGCGCGTCCACCTCCTCGGCAACGTCATGGTGCTCGCCGGGGCCGGGGTCGGCGGCGGCTCGCTCAACTACGCCAATACGCTGTACGTGCCGCCCGCCCCGTTCTTCGAGGACCGTCAGTGGGCCTCGATCACCGACTGGCAGGACGAGCTCAAGCCGTACTACGACCAGGCCCGCCGCATGCTCGGCGTCCGCCTCAACCCGACGATGACCCCCTCCGACATCCACCTCAAGTCCGCCGCCGAGGCCATGGGCGTCGGCGACACCTTCCATCTGGCCCCGGTCGGCGTCTTCTTCGGCGACGGCAAGGACGCCGACGGCACCGCGAGGACGAAACCCGGCGGCACCGTCCCCGACCCGTACTTCGGTGGCGCGGGCCCCGCCCGCAAGGCCTGCACCGAGTGCGGCGAGTGCATGACGGGCTGCCGCCACGGCGCGAAGAACACCCTCAACGAGAACTACCTCCACCTCGCCGAGAAGGCCGGAGCGGTCATCCACCCGATGACCTCCGTCGTCGGGATCACCGACGACCCCGAGGGCGGCTACCGGGTCCTCACCGTCCCCACCGACCGCCGCCGCAAGGCGAAGCCCACGAAGCTGCGCGCCCGCAAGGTCGTCGTCGCGGCGGGCACGTACGGCACCCAGACGCTGCTGCACACGATGAAGGACCGGGGGCTGCTGCCCCGGCTCTCTGCGAGGCTCGGCGAGCTGACCCGTACCAACTCCGAGGCGCTGGTGGGCTCCCAGACCAGCGACCGCCGCTACCGCAAGAAGCACGGCATCGCGAAGGCCGACTTCTCGCAGGGCGTCGCGATCACCTCCTCGATCCACCCGGACGACAACACCCATATCGAGCCCGTCCGCTACGGCAAGGGCTCCAACGCCATGGGCGCGATGTCGATACTCCAGGTCCCCTACGGGGCCCACCGGGTGCGAGGCTGGCTCACCTCCATGGTCAAGCACCCCGCCCTCGCCGCCCGTTCGCTCTCCAACCACCATTGGTCCGAGCGCACCATCATCGGCCTGGTCATGCAGTCGCTGGACAACTCCCTCACCACCTTCCGCAAACCGGGCGGCATCGGCAAGGGCCTGCTCACCGCCCGCCAGGGCCACGGCGCGCCCAACCCGACCCAGATCCCGGAGGCCACCCGCAGTGCCAGCCTCCTCGCCGAGGAGATCAACGGCTTCGCCGGGTCCAACGTCGGCGAGCTGATGGGCACCCCCCTCACCGCCCACTTCCTCGGCGGCTGCCCGATCGGCGTGAGCGCGGAGGAAGGCGTCATCGACCCGTACCACCGCCTCTACGGCCACCCCGGCATCAGCGTCGTCGACGGCTCCGCGGTCTCCGCCAACCTCGGTGTCAACCCCTCGCTGACCATCACCGCACAGGCCGAGCGGGCGATGTCCTTCTGGCCCAACAAGGGCGAGGCGGACCCGCGCCCGGAGCAGGACGCGGCCTACGAGCGGCTCACCCCCGTCGAGCCGCTCGCGCCCGCCGTGCCGAAGGAGGCGTTCGGCGCGCTGAAGCTGCCGTTCCTGGGCGTCCCCGTGGTGCCGCCGAAGGGGACGGCGGAGGCCGGCGCGGACGTGCAGGGCACGTGAAGGGCGTGGGGAACACACCCGTGCCCAATCCGTGATCATCGGGAGGGCAACTGTTCGGGGAGCTGCGCGGTCGAACCGGTACTGCCTCACAGCAGTCATACAGCTTCTGCCGAGTCCCAGAGGTCCCCGATGACACACATCTCCCCGAGAACCGCGCTGCGCCGCGCAGCGGGTTCTCTCACCGCCGCGGGCCTGCTGGCCGCGGCCTCGCTCGCCGGGGCGGCCGCTCCGGCGAGCGCCGCCGACGCTGCGGTGTTCACCCTCGGCGGCCCTGCCGAGACCGCACTGCACCCGTACCCGGAGAGCGGCGAGCCGCAGCACTCCACGGTCGGGATCTCCGTCAACAACCCGTCCCAGGATGACGAGGACGGCGGATACGGAGGCCAGTTCACCCTCACCTTCGACCTCAGCGGCATCGACGGTGTCGCCGACGTGGCGTTCGACGGCGAGTCGGGCAGCGCGGACTGCGAGATCACCGGCACGAAGGCGGTCTGCGAGGACTGGGGCATCTGGCCCGGCCGCCAGGATGTCGCCGATCTCCTGGTCACTGCCGCCGAGGGCAGCGAGGACGGGGAAACAGGCACGATCAAGGTGACCGGCGAGGCGGAGGGCGTGACCTTCACCCCGTTCACCACCCGGCTCACGGTCGGCGGCCCCGACCTGGTCATGGAGCAGCTCCCCTTCGACCAGGAGCTGAACCCGGGCGACAAGCAGCAGGCTCCGATCACCTTCATGAACCGGGGCAGCCGGGACGCCGACGGCGTCCTGCTCACCCTCCTGTACTCCCGCGGTCTCGACATTCCGCAGCGCTACACCAACTGCGAGTACACCGTGGCCGACCCGGACGTCCCGGGCATCGGCTTCACGACGGCCCTCTGCTCGGTCGAGGGCTCCTTCGAGGCGGGCGAGACGTACACCCTGGCGACCCCGCTGACCATCGAGGCCACCACCCGCGCCTTCTACGACACCTTCGTCTACCGCGTCCACGAGGACGGCGCCGCCCAGCGCGCCGCCCAGCGCGCGGGCGCCACCTTCGAGCGCGGTGACGGCTCGGTGCTGAAGGCGGTTCCGGTGAAGAAGAAGAGCGCGGTGGCCAGGGGCGCGGACCTGGATCCGACCGACAACCAGCAGGAGGCCGACTTCCGTACGAAGAACACGGCCGACTTCGTGGCGTACGGCGACGAGGCATCCGGAGCCGCCGGGACCACGGTGAAGGCCGACATCGGCTTCCGCAACGAGGGCCCCGCCTGGATCGGCTACATCCGCTCCGGCGAGGAGGTCGCCACCGTCGACTTCACCGTCCCGCAGGGCGCGTCGGTCACCGCGAAGCCCGACCGCTGCCGTGCGGTGACCGCCGAAGGGAAGTACCGCGAGGACCAGAAGAGCCCCGCGCCGCGTTACGTCTGCGACACCTCGATGACCGTGCGGGACGGCGCGGGCCTCGACCTGCCCTTCGAGCTGCGGATCGACAAGGCCCTGATCGGCGCGAGCGGCGAGGTGACCGTCCGCAACACCTGGCTGCAGAATCCGGCGCTGCCGTTCGACCCGAAGCCCGCCAACAACACCGCGTTCCTGGTCCTGAACGGTGAGGGCGAAGGCGCCGACTCCGGCGGCACGACGGGCGGCTCCGACGGCGGCTCCGGCGAACCGTCCACCTCGCCGACCCCGGTCCCGGAGGAGAGCCCGTCCGGCACCTCCGGATCCTCGGCGTCCAGCACGTCCGGCGGAGGCTCGGCGGGTACGACCGGGGGCTCCGGTGGCGGGGGCGGCCTCGCCTCGACGGGATCGATCGCCCTGATCGCCTCGGGCACGGCGGCCGCGGCGCTGGCGGCGGGCCTGCTGCTGTTCACGGCGGCACGGCGGCGGGCCGCCGCGCCGCGGGTCTGACCGACGGCGGAGGGGGAACAGGGCCTCCGCCCGGAACGTTCCGATGCGGCCGACCCGGGCGTCCCCGGGATCGGCCGCATATGGGGTGACCGGGCTGCTGTCCCCTGCGGACCGGTCACATACGCCAGGTCGTGGTCCCACGACGTACCTGCGGTACGTCACACTTCCCGGCGGAGCCACGCGTGGTTTCCTGCCGATGCCGCCCCTGGCTGGCACGGACATCAGGATCAACGAAGGCAGCGCGCTCCCGGTCACGCGCCGTACGGGTGAGGCGGGGGCCGAACGCATATACGGCCGGTGTGCCGCAGGCGGAGAACCGTTCCGTCCGCAGGCCGCGCACCAGGTCTCACACCCGGCCGCGGCACAGCTCCAGGAGCGTCATCGCCAGCGCGGTGCCCGGCTTGCCCAGCGCGTCCCTGTAGTGACCGAGCACGGCCGTCTCCCGGGAGAGGCTGACCCGGCGGCCGCCCGAGGTGATCCGGACCTCCTGGATCACCGCCGAGACGGCCATCCGTTCCTGGACGAGGCCGATGATCCGGTCGTCGAGGGCATCGATGCGCTCCCGGGCGCCGCCGATCAGGGCGGCGGCCTCGTCGGTGCGGGCGCCGGTCCGCTCGGCGGGGGTGACGGTGGTAGCGGCGTCGCTGCTCATGGTGGTGACTCCTGGTGGGGTGGCGGCCCCCCGGGGCAACGGGCCCGGACACACGAGGCGCCCCGGGCCTGATGGCCCGGGGCGCCTGGAACGTTGCTTGTCAGTAGCTCAAGCAGCACGACCATGGCAGCCGACGGGCCGGATGCCATAGGTAAAGACGAAGATCGTGTGCTGACGCATGCGGACAGTATGGCCCCGGCCCGGCGGCCCCCACAAAACGGGGCCCGGATCCTGAGACGCGACGCGCACCGATCATGAGGCGCCGGCCCCGGCCCCCGGCCCGGCGGAGGGTTCGCGCCCGGCCGGTAGAATCGGAAGAACCGACCCCCTTCACCACCGCCGGAAGGCCGCCCCCGTGCCAGCAGCACCCCCCGCCGCCCCTGACGCCACGGCCGACGTGGTCCTCGTTGTCGACTTCGGCGCGCAGTACGCCCAGCTCATCGCCCGCCGTGTCCGTGAGGCCCGGGTCTACAGCGAGATCGTCCCGTGCACCATGCCGGTGGCGGAGATGCTGGCGAAGAACCCGCGCGCGATCATCCTGTCCGGCGGCCCCTCGTCGGTGTACGCGGAGGATGCGCCGTCCCTGGACCGCGCGCTCTTCGAGGCCGGGGTCCCCGTCTTCGGCATGTGCTACGGCTTCCAGCTGATGGCCACCACGCTCGGCGGCACGGTCGACGACAACGGGGCCCGTGAGTACGGCCGTACCCCGCTGCACGTCACCAAGGCGGGATCGACGCTCTTCGAGGGCACGCCCACCGAGCAGCCGGTGTGGATGTCGCACGGCGACGCCTGCTCGGCGGCGCCCGAGGGCTTCACCGTCACCGCGTCCACCGACGTCGTGCCGGTCGCCGCCTTCGAGAACGACGAGAAGAAGCTCTACGGGGTCCAGTACCACCCGGAGGTCATGCACTCGACCCACGGCCAGCAGGTCCTGGAGCACTTCCTCTACCGCGGCGCGGGCATCGAGCCGAACTGGACCACCACCAACGTGGTCGAGGAGCAGGTCGCCCTCATCCGCGAGCAGGTCGGCACCAAGCGCGCCATCTGCGGCCTCTCCGGCGGCGTGGACTCCGCGGTCGCCGCGGCCCTCGTCCAGAAGGCCATCGGCTCCCAGCTGACCTGCGTCTACGTCGACCACGGGCTGATGCGCAAGGGCGAGACCGAGCAGGTCGAGAAGGACTTCGTCGCCGCGACCGGCGCGAAGCTGAAGGTGGTCGACGCCGAGAAGCGCTTCCTCGACGCGCTGGCCGGGGTCTCCGACCCCGAGCAGAAGCGGAAGATCATCGGCCGCGAGTTCATCCGCGTCTTCGAGCAGGCCCAGCTGGAGATCCTCCAGGAGGACGGACCCGAGGTCGCCTTCCTCGTCCAGGGCACGCTCTACCCGGACGTCGTCGAGTCCGGCGGCGGCACCGGCACCGCCAACATCAAGTCCCACCACAACGTCGGCGGTCTCCCCGACGACATCGAGTTCCAGCTCGTCGAGCCGCTGCGCCAGCTGTTCAAGGACGAGGTCCGCATGGTCGGCCAGGAGCTGGGCCTCCCCGAGGAGATCGTCCAGCGCCAGCCGTTCCCCGGCCCCGGCCTCGGCATCCGCATCGTCGGCGAGGTCACCAAGGACCGCCTGGACCTGCTCCGCGAGGCCGACGCCATCGCCCGCGAGGAGCTGACGGCGGCCGGCCTGGACCGCGACATCTGGCAGTGCCCGGTGGTCCTCCTCGCCGACGTCCGCTCGGTCGGCGTCCAGGGCGACGGCCGTACCTACGGCCACCCGATCGTGCTGCGCCCGGTCTCCTCCGAGGACGCCATGACGGCCGACTGGTCGCGCCTGCCGTACGAGACGCTGGCGAAGATCTCCACCCGCATCACCAACGAGGTCGCCGACGTCAACCGGGTCGTCCTCGACGTGACGAGCAAGCCGCCGGGGACCATCGAGTGGGAGTGACCTCCCGGGGTCCTCGGGTCCCTTGAGGTCAACGCCGATGCCGTCGCTCATTCGTTTGGGCGGCGGCATTGTCGTATCGGCTGGGTACGCTGAGTGAAGAGACGAGACTTCGGCGTATGGGAGTAATGATGAGCGCCGCACCCGAGCCCAGGCTTGAGCAGCAGCAGCCGTACCGGTGGCCCGTTCCGCCGGAGGGCGGCTGGACGGCGGACGACCTCGACCGGATTCCGGGCCTCCCGCCCCACACCGAGCTGATCGACGCGAGTCTCGTCTTCATGAGTCCGCAGCGGAAGTTCCACACGCGAGCCATGTGGTTGCTGGAAACTGCGCTTCTCGCGCACGTCCCCGCGGATCTTGACGTCGACCGGGAAATGACCATCAGGCTGGACCGCAGAAACCGTCCGGAGCCCGACCTGCTGGTCTATCGGGCCGAGGCGGACACCGGTGCCGACCAGACCTGGTACGCGCCGGAGGACGTCGTCCTGGCCGTCGAGGTCGTGTCACCCGACTCCGAGGACCGTGACCGGGGCGTGAAGCCGCGCAAGTACGCCGAGGCCGGGGTCAAGCACTTCTGGCGGGTCGAGCAGGGCGCCGACGACCTGCCCGTCGTCTACGTCTACGAGCTCGACCCGGCGACGGACACGTATACGCCCACCGGAATCCACCGCAAGAAGATGAACCTCGACGTTCCGTTCTCGATCGACGTGGATCTCAGCGAGATCTACCGGCGGGGCCGCCCGTAATCCACTGGCACGGCCCCCACTCCGCCTGCCAGGCTCCTCCACCATGTCCGCCGAAGAAGTCCGCGCCATCGTGTCCGCCGCCGGTAACGACCGCCTCACCTGGAACACCCCGCTCTCCGAGGAACACGCGGCCCGGCTGATCGCCGCCTGCGACCCCGCTCCCGGATCGTCGATCTCGGCTCCGGCTGGGGCGAGCTGCTGATGCGGCTCGTGGAATCCGCGCCCGGGGCCACCGGGGACGGCGTCGAGACCGATCCGGCCGCCGTGGCGCGGGCGGAGGCTCGCCGGGGAGCGGGGGCTCGCCGACCGGGTGCGGTTCCACGAGGTGCCCGCCGCCGCATGGGCCGAGGGCGGCTACGACCTCGCCGTCTCCATCGGCTCCTCGCACGCCTGGCCCGGCACCACCTCCGAAGCGCTCACCGCCCTCGCCGCCACCGTGCGCCCCGGCGGGCGGGTCCTGTTCGGCGAGGGGATCTGGCTGAAGGAACCGACCCCGGCCGCGCTGGAGGGCGTCGGGCCCGGGCCCGGGGACTTCGGCTCGCTGCTGGAGCTGATCCGGCTGGCGGAGTCCGTCGGGCTGCGCGCGTTCCAGGTCACCGTCGCCGACGAGCGCGAATGGGACCTCTTCGAGTCGGAGGGGCCGATCGGACGCGGGCAGCGCTGGGCGCTTCAGCACCCGGACCATCCGCTGCACGCCGAGGTGATGTCCGAGGTCGACGCCCGCCGCACCGGCTACTACGGCGGCTACCGCTCGTATCTCACCCTCGCCTATCTGGTGCTCAGCACCTGACCTGCGCCCGGGGGGACGTCCCGCCTCTGGTCACTTGACCCACCCGGCGGTAGCTTCCGGTCCCGTACGCCCTGGGAACCCGAGGAGCCGCCATGTCCGAGCCGGCCGCCGTGCCCGCCCCCGCCCCGATCCCCGTCGACCAGCTCCGGTTCGCGATGCCGCCCGTGCACGCCTCGCCGGACGAGGAACGCGCGTACCGCACGGAGCGGCTGGCGGGCGCGCTGCGGCTGTTCGGGCAGCTCGGGTACGAGGACGGGGTATCCGGACACATCAGCGCCCGCGACCCCGAGCTGGCGGACTGCTTCTGGGTCAACCCGTTCGGCGCGCCGTTCGCCGACATCGCCCCGCAGGACCTGATCCTCGTCAACGGCGACGGCCGGGTCGTCCGGGGCCGCTCCCACGTCAACCAGGCCGCGTTCGCCGTGCACGCGGCGGTGCACCGGGCCCGGCCGGACACCGTGGCCGTCGCCCACACCCACTCCGTGCACGGGCGGGCGCTCGCCGCGCTCGGGGAGCCGATCGAGCCGATCACCCAGGAATCCTGTGCCTTCTACGAGGACCACGCGCTCTACGACACCTACTCCGGGGTCGTCGTGGACGAGGAGGAGGGCCGGCGGATCGCCGCCGCGCTCGGGCCGCACAAGGCGGTGATCCTGCGCAACCACGGGCTGCTGACCGTCGGCGGCTCGGTGGACGCGGCGGCCTGGTGGTTCCTCACGATGGAGCGCGCCTGCCAGGTGCAGCTGCTGGCGCGGGCCGCGGGGAAGCCCGTGCTCATCTCGCACCGGGACGCCGTCACCACCCGCGATCACCTCGGCGGCGACCTGGTGGCCTGGATCAACTACCAGCCGCTGTGGCAGCGGATCGCTCGAACGTTCTGACGACAGCCGCCCCCGGTCCGCCCCGATGCGTGGGCCGGTCGCCCAGTACGGCACAATTCGCTGATATCGCAAGTGAGTTGGCTGTACCGGGGTGGGAAAGGGTGTAATCCTCCGTGGCGTTGGACGAAACCAGGACGAGCGGCACGCACGGGGGCGGCTGTACCTGCGGCGACTGCCCGCACGGAGCCCGTCGCGGACACCGGGACGCGGTCGCCGCGTTCCTGGCCAAACGCGACGAACTGGCGGCCGGCAACGGGCTGCCCGCCGGGGTCGCCCAGTCCCCGTCCGCTTCCCGGCAGTGGGTCTCCGACGAACTGACCGGGTCCGCCCGCACCGTCGCGGAACGGGCCCGGGAGGCCGGTGACGCCTGGCTCCACCAGGTCTGGCGAGGCACGCTGTTCGCCGTCTGGGGTGCGGCCGGGGCGCTGCTCGTCGGCGCGAGTCTCACCGCGATCGGGGCCGGCTGGTCCACCGCCCGTACCGCCGGGCTGATCGCCGCCCTCCTCACGGCCGGGCTGCTCACCGCCGCCGCCCGGCTCCACCGCGCCCGGGGCGGTCTCCTCGCCCCGCTGATCGGGGAGGACAACCGGCTCTCCACCTCCCGGACGGTCGCCGCCGGCTGGGTGCTCCTCGCCGTCTTCGCCGTCCTCGTCCTCGCGCTGCAACTGGCCGGAGCCTCCGACTCGGACGACCGGGACGCGCTGATCGAAGGGCTCGACCTCGTGCGCTCCGCCGGGGTCGTGGCCGTGCTGGCGCTGGTGTGCGCGGTCGCCGTCGTCGTGCGCCGCGTGGTGACCGTACGGGTGCTGGGCCAGCGGCTCCAGAAGCTGCGCGCGGACCGGCCGCGCGCAGCCGATCTGCTCACCGACGACTCGGGGCGCGGCTCCTTCACCGATGTGCAGTACGTGCTGGTCAGCGCCGTCGCCGTACTGTTCGCGGCGGTCCGCCTGGCCCGCCGCCCCGAGCAGCTGCCCGACCTGCCGTGGGGGCTCGCGCTGCTGGTGGCGGTCTCGGCGGCGACCTACTTCGCCGGGAAGTACGCGGAGGGCGGCCGCCCGGTGGTGTCGTCCGTGGTGCGCGCCCGGGAGGCCGGGGACCTGGATGCCCCGATCCGGACCGGCGACGACATCGAGATCCGGGGTGCGGGCTTCGTACCGCCCGGCGCGGGCAGCCCCGACCGGCTGGCCCGGCTCGTCGTACGGATCGGCACGGTCCATGTCCACGTCCCCCTAATCCCGGTCGCCGGGGGCTTCGCCAACCCGACCGACACCGTTCTCACCGTGCCTGTCCCGGTCGAGGTGGAGCCGGGGACCGTGGACGTCCAGGTCGTCACCGCCGCCGGGGTGGAGACCAACCGCTGCCCGATCGACGTCACGGACTGACCGGCACCGGAACCCGAGCGAATTTCTGCCGCCGATCACGTCCCAGCCCTGGTGAGCAGGGTGCCGGAGGCGTACGTATGGTCGAGGTGACGGGTCTTCGGGAAGCGGGGCAGTGGTGATGAACGGTTACGGCGGCGGTTCGTACGGTCTGGGTGAGCACAGGACGCTGAGGGAGTGGGCGGGCATGTACGCCCTGCTGCCACTGCGGATCTTCCTCGGCGTCACGTTCGTCTACGCGGGCCTCGACAAGCTCACGGACAGCGCGTTCCTGTCCGCGACGGGCACCGGGTCCATCGGCGAGATGATGCGCGGGGTACGCGACTCCTCCGCGGTCCCCGCCCTCGTCGACCTGGCGCTCAAGAGCCCCGAGGGATTCGGTCACGCCATCGCGATCGGCGAACTCCTCGTCGGCCTCGGCACCCTCGTCGGCCTCTGGGCCCGGCTCGCGGCGCTCGGGGGCGCGCTGATCTCGCTGAGCCTCTGGCTGACCGTGAGCTGGCAGGCCACCCCGTACTACTACGGCAACGATTTGCCGTACATGTTCTGCTGGGTGCCGCTCGTGCTGGCCGGCGCGCCTTACTGGTCACTGGACGCCCTGATCGGGGGCCGACGGCGTGGACAGGGTCGGACGGGGTCCTGGCGACGGTAGAGCCCCGGAGTCCTGGAAGCGAGCCGGCAGGGACGAGTACCGAGTGAGCCGACACCGGCACAACAAGGGGTGAGAACATGTCGGAAGCCTTGATGGACCCGGCTGCCGCAGGAGGTTCCGTACGGTGACACAGCGGCCTGACGGCATCGACCCCGCGGTCGGGCGAAGTACCGGCGCGCACTTCGAGATCCGGGGCGGCACCTTCTTCTCCCCGGTGATTCTCGGCGACAACGTCGTCCTGCGTCTCCCGCGCGAGATCACCCCGGCGATGAGCGGTCTGCCGCCCGCACGAAAGAGTCGTCGCATACGCCCGCGCCACCGTTCGCTTCCGGTCCACAGGGGACCGGGATCGTCAGAAGACGGCACTGGCCTACCTGTGGCTGGCCAGGACCGCGACCGGGACGGCCGGGTGGCGTGGCTGGCTGGGGTGGCTCCGGCTGCGGCTCTTCCCCGGTACGGCACAGAAGGATCCGGCTCGAGCGGAAAGCCTTCGGCACCGCACGGTCTTCGACCGGCGCACCGTCGGACGGGCGCTACTCATGGCGGCGCTCCTCTCGGCGGCACACGTACAGGCGGTGCCCGACGCGCAGCTCGGGGCTCGTACGGCGACCGTACTGCTGTGCCTGGCGCTACTGAGCGTGCCCAACGCCGTCGCGCGCCGGACGTCCCGTCGCCGGCAGGCTTCCGGTCCGGAGCTGAACGGTGACTGATGCCGGTGCGCGTTCAGCCGCTGCCCATTCGGTCAGCAGTCGGCGGACCGGACGTTCGGTGCCGGCCGTGGTCCTGCGGACCTCGCGTCCGCCGGGCCGGACCCGCAGGGCCACGAACCGCGAGGACACGCGCCGGTACCGCCGCGGCCACGGCCGGATCGGGCCGGGACGCACACGACAGCAGTACGCGAGTGATCCGCACTACCCGATGGCGTGACTGCCGCCGGTGCTCGCGGGCGCCACCGTGTTCTCCGCCGACGCCTTCCTCGCCTCGCGCCGCCGCCGGACCAGGTAGGCCGCCCAGGTCACCGTCGCGGCCAGCCACAGCCCGCCGAGGAACAACGGCAGGAAGAACGTCCACGGGACCTCCCAGGCCCCGGCCGCGTCGGCCGCGTACCCGCCGGCCAGGCCCAGCATCGCCAGGCCCGCCACCGCGCGGCCGGGCCGGAATTCATGACGAAGCACGGGTGACCTCCACCTGTCCGATGCCGACTTCCAGGTCCAGTTCGATCGTTCCGGCGGGCTTCGTGCCCGCCGGCGGCGGCAGCGTCCGCAGCCTCGCCTCGTCGCTGTTGATCCGCACCTGGACCCGCTGCCCCTCCTCCAGCCGGATCTCCCCGAGCCCCGCCTCGGCACGCACCTTCACCGTCACGTCCTTCGGCACGACGACGGCCGCCCGCCCCGCCGCCACTCCGAGCCCCGTGCGCACGGTCTCGCCCTTGGGCACCTTCAGCCCGGACAGGTCCAGCCGGGCATCGCCCGTACTCAGCTCGTAGTGCGGCTGGACGGCGGCCACCGAGGCGGGCCGCCACTCCTGGCGGGCCCACGAGGTGTCGATGTCCTTCGGCAGCACCGCCGCACCCGCCAGCAGGCCCGCCGTGACCATCGCCATCAGGACCGTGCCGAAGCCGGTCCGCCCCAGCACCGAAGCGATCAGCAGACCGAGCCCGAACACCGTGAGGGCGGCGACCAGACCGATCTGGAGGGCGGTCCCCAGCGGCTGCTGCTCCCAGCTCAGCCCGGTGCCCACACCGCCCGCCACCAGCGCCGTCAGGAAGACCAGGCCGCCGATGGAGCGCGGGCCGCGCGGAGCGGGCGACGGCTGCGGCGTCCGGAACGGGGCGTCCGGGCTGGGCCGC
>NZ_NEUE01000032.1 GCF_002910905.1 Streptomyces sp. SM11
CCGCCCGCGCCCTCGACACGCCCGCGGAGACGCTCAAGAAGAAACAGGCCGCACGGGCGGTCGCCGCGAAGAAGTGGGGGCTCGCCAAGACCCCGCTCACGGCCCCCGAGCCGCCGAAGGTGAAGCCGGCCATCACCACCCGCGAGGGCTTCGAGGTCCGCGACGACAAGGGGCTGCCGCCCGTCTTCACCACCGTCCCCACCAAGGAGAAGATCGTCTTCCTGACGATGGACGACGGGGCGGAGAAGGACCCCGAGCTGCTGCGGATGATGACCGAACTGGGCATCCCGTACAGCGCGTTCCTCAGTGACTACGTCACCAACGACGACTACGGCTACTTCAAGAAGATGCAGAAGCGCGGGGTGACCATCAGCAATCACACGCTCAACCACCGCTATCTGCCCGGCCTCTCCCGCGCCGAGCAGAAGCGGGAGATCTGCGGCCAGCAGGAGAAGATCCTCAAGCGCTACGGGAAGCGGCCCACCCTCTTCCGCCCGCCCTACGGCAACTACAACCGCGACACCCTCGTCGTCGCGAAGTCCTGCGGGATCACCGCCGTACCCCTGTGGTCGGCCGAGGCCTTCCCCGACCACATGGAATGGCGCGAGTGGGACCGGGACCTGCACCCCGGCGACATCGTCCTCACCCACTTCCGGGGCAAGGAGGACTGGAAGGGCTCGATGCCCGACATGATCCGCCGGGTCATGAAGACCATCACGGACAAGGGATACGCGGTGGCGAAGCTGGAGGACTACGTCTGACCTCCGCCCGCCCGACGTACGGCCCCGAATGCGCGCTCAGCCCCCGCTGCGCGCGCATTCGCCGTTGTCGCCCCCGCTGCGACAAGGTGGGGAGTTCCAGGTCGGAGCGGGTTCCGGAGGAGTCCGGGAGCTCTCCTCGACGACGGACGCCAGGACCGCCGCGCCCAGCGCCACCGCGACGACCGCCTGCATCCCGCCGGCCCAGTGCCACCGGTCGCGCAGCAACACCACGGCGAGGCAGGCGACCACGAGGGTGAGGACGCCGAAAGCGATGGCCGGGGCCCAGTCCGTGCCCGGGTCCACGGGCGGGGGAGGCGAGGACGCCTTGTCCGCGGACATCTCGTGCGACCGTGACAGGCCCCGCAGTACCAGCCACAGCGCCAGCAGGGCGGCGGCCGCCGCCTCCGCGACCACCAGCAGCAGGCCCAGCAGAGGATCAGCGCAGCCGCTCGGAGCCGACGACCGCGAAGCGGTCCTCTCGGCCGGTCTTCCCGGCGGGCGGCTCTCGGGGCGCGTCATCTCCGTACCGTCGTACGGAACGCCGCGCTCCGCCCCCACGTTGTCCGGACAGTGATCCGATGGAGCCTCGATCGAGACGGCGCGAGGGTGGTGAATTGGCACTCCGCTTGACCGAGTGCTAATCGCGGTCATAGTCTCGGGTCTGGCACTCCCCCCTGGAGAGTGCCAGCACCACCTTGCGCGACAGGGCAGGTCCGGCACCCGCGACGACGGATCGGTCTGGTCGCCGCCCACAGACTGTTAAACCCCGTGAGATCTCCGAAGGGGGAGACCGGATCGTGTCGACCACCAGCTCCAAGGTTGCGATCAAGCCGCTTGAGGACCGCATTGTGGTCCAGCCGCTCGACGCCGAGCAGACCACGGCTTCCGGCCTGGTTATTCCGGACACCGCGAAGGAGAAGCCCCAGGAGGGCGTCGTCCTTGCCGTTGGTCCGGGCCGCTTCGAGAACGGCGAGCGGCTTCCGCTCGACGTCAAGACCGGCGACGTCGTCCTGTACAGCAAGTACGGCGGCACCGAGGTGAAGTACAACGGCGAGGAGTACCTCGTCCTCTCGGCCCGCGACGTTCTCGCGATCGTCGAGAAGTAATTCACCCACGTTTGCTTGTGTTCTGCGCCCCTGGCCCCCTGCGAAATAACTAGCCGGGCGGCGAGGGGCGCAGTTCGTTTGAGAGGGAAGATCAGCCCATGGCGAAGATTCTGAAGTTCGACGAGGACGCCCGTCGCGCCCTTGAGCGCGGCGTCAACAAGCTTGCCGACACGGTCAAGGTGACGATCGGCCCCAAGGGCCGCAACGTCGTCATCGACAAGAAGTTCGGCGCTCCCACCATCACCAACGACGGTGTCACCATCGCGCGCGAGGTCGAGCTCGACGACCCGTACGAGAACCTCGGTGCCCAGCTCGTCAAGGAGGTGGCGACCAAGACCAACGACGTAGCGGGTGACGGCACCACCACCGCGACCGTCCTGGCCCAGGCGCTGGTCCGCGAGGGTCTGCGCAACGTCGCCGCGGGCGCCTCCCCGGCCGCCCTGAAGAAGGGCATCGACGCCGCGGTCAAGGCCGTGTCCGAGGAGCTCCTCGCGACCGCCCGCCCGATCGACGACAAGTCCGACATCGCCGCCGTGGCCGCGCTCTCCGCGCAGGACACCCAGGTCGGCGAGCTCATCGCGGACGCGATGGACAAGGTCGGCAAGGACGGTGTCATCACCGTCGAGGAGTCCAACACCTTCGGTCTGGACCTGGAGTTCACCGAGGGCATGGCCTTCGACAAGGGCTACCTGTCCCCGTACATGGTGTCCGACCAGGAGCGTATGGAGGCCGTCCTCGACGACCCGTACATCCTGATCCACCAGGGCAAGATCGGCTCCATCCAGGAGCTGCTCCCGCTCCTGGAGAAGGTCATCCAGGCCGGCGCCTCCAAGCCGCTCCTGATCATCGCCGAGGACGTCGAGGGCGAGGCGCTCTCCACCCTCGTCGTCAACAAGATCCGCGGCACCTTCAACGCCGTCGCGGTGAAGGCCCCGGGCTTCGGCGACCGCCGCAAGGCCATGCTCGGTGACATCGCCACCCTCACCGGTGCGACCGTCATCGCCGAAGAGGTCGGCCTCAAGCTCGACGGCGCCGGTCTCGACGTGCTGGGCACCGCCCGCCGCGTCACCGTCTCCAAGGACGACACGACCATCGTCGACGGCGGGGGCAACTCCGAGGACGTCAAGGGCCGCGTCAACCAGATCAAGGCCGAGATCGAGTCCACGGACTCCGACTGGGACCGCGAGAAGCTCCAGGAGCGCCTCGCGAAGCTGGCCGGCGGCGTGTGCGTCATCCGCGTCGGCGCCGCCACCGAGGTGGAGCTCAAGGAGAAGAAGCACCGCCTTGAGGACGCCATCTCCGCGACCCGCGCCGCTGTCGAGGAGGGCATCGTCTCCGGCGGTGGCTCCGCCCTCGTCCACGCGGTGAAGGTCCTGGAGGGCAACCTCGGCAAGACCGGCGACGAGGCCACCGGTGTCGCGGTCGTCCGCCGCGCCGCCGTCGAGCCGCTGCGCTGGATCGCCGAGAACGCCGGCCTGGAGGGTTACGTCATCACCTCCAAGGTCTCCGAGCTCGACAAGGGCCAGGGCTTCAACGCCGCCACCGGCGAGTACGGCGACCTGGTCAAGGCCGGCGTCATCGACCCGGTCAAGGTCACCCGCTCCGCCCTGGAGAACGCCGCGTCCATCGCGTCGCTGCTGCTCACGACCGAGACCCTGGTCGTCGAGAAGCCGGCCGAGGAAGAGGCCGACGCCGGTCACGGCGGCCACGGCCACTCCCACTAGTACCGCAGTACCTTTCGGTACGCGTGAGGCCCGGCACCCAAGAGGGGCGCCGGGCCTCGGTGCGTTCCCGCTCGGTGCGGTTCCGCCCCGGCCGCACCGAGAGGGAGAGGCGGAGCCACACCCGTACCCCCACTCCCGTACCGCACCCGCACAGGCGGGCGCGGCGGCTACCGCGGACCGTACTTGCGCCCCGTCCGCGAGGTGACCCCGCCGAGCAGGCCCCGCGGGGCGACCTTGACCAGCCCCATCAGCGCCTTGTAGCGCGGGTCCGGGATCGACACCGTCTTCCCGCGGGCCAGATCCGCCAGCGCCGAGGCCACCAGCTTGTCCGCGTCGAGCCACATCCAGCCCGGGATGTTGTCCGTGCCCATCCCGGCCCGCTCGTGGAACTCCGTCCGTACGAACCCGGGGCACAGCACCATCAGCCGCACCCCCGACCCGGCCAGATCCCGCGCCGCGCCCTGGGTGAACTGCACGACCCACGACTTGGACGCCCCGTACGTACCGCGCGGCACGAACGCCGCGACGGACGCCACGTTGACGACCCCGCCCCGGCCCCGCTCCTCCATCCCGGTGACGGCGGCCGAGGTCAGCCGCAGGACGGCCTCGCAGTGCACCTTCAGCATCGTCAGCTCATCGGCCATGGACACCTCCAGGAAGCGCCCCTTGTTGCCGAACCCGGCGTTGTTGACCAGCAGATCGACCGGATGTCTGGCGTCCGTGAGCCGCTTCTCGACCGCCTCGATCCCGCCGTCCGTGGACAGGTCGGCGCTCAGCACCTCGGCCTCGATGCCGTGCCGGTCGTGCAGTTCGGTGGCCTGCTCGCGCAGCCGTGCGGTGTCCCGCGCCACCAGCACCAGGTTGTGCCCCTGGGCCGCGAGCCGCCGCGCGAACGCGGCCCCGATACCCGCCGTCGCGCCCGTGATCAGTGCAGTCGTCATACGCGGCACGTTAGTGCCCCGCGTGTTCCGGCGGCTCACCCGCCCGCTGCCCCTTCTCCACCACCACGAACTGGCCCATCATCCCGTCGTCCTCATGGGACAGCAGATGACAGTGGTACATGTACGGGATGTCCGGATCGGACGGCCCGTCGAACCGCAGGGCGATCCGCACGGTCGAGCCCATCGGCACCGCCATCGTGTCCTTGCGGCCCCGCAACGCCGGTTCCGGCCGCTTCCCGTCCACGGTCAGGACCCGGAACTGCACGTCGTGCACATGGAAGTTGTGGGTCATGTCGACGCCGTTGCGCAGCGTCCAGACCTCCGCCGTCCATCGAGGCGGGCAGGTGCATCCCGTGCCAGTGCACGCTGGACGCCTCGTCGAGCGTGTTGCGCACCCGCACCTTCACCCGCTCGCCGCGCTCCGCCCGCAGCGTCGGTCCCAGATGACCGCCGTTGAACCCCCAGGTCGGGGTCGCCACGCCCTTCCGGAACTCCGTGCTGCCCGACTGCATCCGCAGATCGAAGACGCGCGTGCCGTCCTTGTCCACCGTCGAGGGCGCGAGCGGCGGTACGGCCAGTGCGTTGCCGAAGCGGACCTGGCCCACCGTGCTGACGTCGGCGCTCGTCCACAACCATGCGAACGTGCCGCCGACGGCCGCGACGAACACGCCCACCACCACGGTCAGCGTGATGAGCACCCGCTTCAGCCGCCGTCCCCTGGTCTTCTCCATGCCCATCAGCATTCCGGGCCGACCGGCCCCGGGCATGGGGGCAGAGCCCTGAACCGCCCCCGACCGGGCCCCTACGGTCCGACCGGGGGAGATCCCTCGGTGCGGGTCAGGGTGAGGCGGCGAAGGACAGCATGCGGGCCTCACGCACGGGCTTGTGGTTCTCGTCGCCGCTCATGTGCGTCGACGTCAGGACGAGCCGTCCGTCGACGTAGGCCGTGTGCCCATGAACATCTCGTACTCCCACGCGGCGGTCGCCGCCGGGTGCTTCACGACCTCCGTCTCCGTGCCGGCGCCGCGCGGACCCATGAGGAAGGTCCGGCCGGGGGTGCTCGGGCCGGCCGCCTCGTAGACGCGCATCGACGTGCCGTCCTCGGCGCGCAGCGCGTACAGGTAGCGACGATCGTCGGACTTGACGCCCCACAGGAACTTCCCGGTCCTCACGTCGTACGCGCCGACCTGGACCTGGCCGCCCAGCATGATGAGGCCCTTGTCGACCGAGGCGCCCCGGCAGGGCTGGATGTCATCGCCGCCCCCGTCTCCGGCACAGTGCTCGAACCCCTTGTCCCGGGCGTCGAAGGTCACGCGGTGCTTGCCTCCCGGATCCAGGACCGTGATCCGCCAGTCGCTCGCGGTGTCCTCATTGTTGTAGGTGGTGAAGACGACCGGGTCCATGGAGATCAGAGCGCCCAAGCTCCAGCCGGTCTTCGTCCGGTAGCGCCACAGGACCTTGCCGGTACGGGGATCGAACTCGCGTAGCTGGCCGTAGTTCTTGCTCCGGTCCGTGGAGACCGCGCAGCCGGAACTCACCAGCAGCCGGGCGGCGCCGCCCGCCACACCGGTGGGGAAGCACGCCCCCTTCTTCTCCGAGGGAACCTCACGGAGCTTGCTCCCGTCGTCCATCCGGTAGGTGACGGCCCGTTGGCCCCGGGCGACCGAGAGGACGTCGCCGCTGATGGCGCTGTAGACGATGAACGTACTGTCCTCGTCATCGGGCTCGTCGAGCTTCTCCTGCCACCCCTGCTTCCCGGTCTTCAGATCGATCATCTGCATCTGGTTGCAGCGATTGCCCCGCTCGTTGTCGGGTCTCTCGTTACGGAAGACCACGACCTTGCCGTCGGGTGTGGGGTTGGCCGGTGTCTCGCACACGGCGGAGGGGAGCGTCACGCTCCAGACCTCGGCGCCGTCCGAGAGCCGGTGGGCCGTGACCTTCCGGTACAGCGCCTGGACGGCGGTGTCGCCGACGATCCACAGGTCATGGACCTTGTTGGTCTGCTTGGGTATATCGGTCTTGTCGTCGGCGATCCACGCCGACGACTCGCCCGGCTTCCGCGCGGCCGAGACCTCCGCCGTCGTCGGAATGCGGCTCAGCTCCGGGGCGCCGGCCGCGGGCGTACGGGACGGGGACGCCGAACCGGAGGGGCCGGGCGACTTCTTCGCCAGGGGCTTCGCGGGATCATCCCGTCCCCAGTCGGTGAGGCCGTACACCCCGCCCGCCACGACCACGAGCACCAGCGCCACGACCGCGGCGATGACCGGCCCCCGGCCGAATCGGCGACGCGGGGGCGGAGGCGGGGGCGTCGGCGGCCCGAACCCCTGCGGCCCGGGCCCTTGTGGCCCAGCCCGTGCGGCGCGACGCCCCCGGAGGCGTACGGGTTGCCGGAAACGGGCTGCTGCGGCGGGCCCGGGGTGTACCAGGGCTGCTGCGGATCAGGCATGGTCTTCCCCCTGAGACGTGCCATTCGGCTCGAGAACTGATTCTTGGGCGCAGGTCACTGGTGGTGGACGCACCCGCGCACCGGTCCAGTTCCCGCGCTACGGCCCGGGACCGCGCGACAGATGACGCCGCGTCACCGAACCGGGGCACCGTCCTCGTACGGACCGTCCCGCGGTCCTCAGCTCTGTTGCGCGGCGTACTCCCGTGCCTTGCGCAGAGCCTCGGGGTGCAGCGCCTCCCCGGCGGCCAGCAGCGCGGGCAGCAGGGTGCGTTCGGTCGTCACGGCCCGGAACTGCAGGGCGGCGGTGACCTCGTGGTCCGGCCGGTGCACGATCTCGATCGGGTCCCCGGCGCGGACCGCGCCCGGCTCGATCACCCGCAGATACGCGCCGGTGGCGCCCTGCCAGGTGAACCGCCGGACCCACCCCGTCTCCCCGAGGTGGTGGGCGAAGGTCCGGCACGGAACGCGTCCCGAGGTCACCTCCAGCACGAGGCCCGCCCCCACCCGCCAGCGCTCGCCGATCCGCGCTCCGCTGACGTCGAGGCCCAGCGTCGTGAAGTTCTCGCCGAACACCCCGTTGGCCAGCTTCCGGCCGCCCAGCTCCCGCTCCCAGGCGTCCAGCTCCTCCCGGGCGAAGGCGTACACCGCCTGGTCGCTGCCGCCGTGATGGCGCAGGTCGCACACCGCGTCCCCGGCCAGCCCGCTGCCGCCGACGCCCTTGGGGCCGGGGTCGAGGATCTCCACGGGCCCCTCCACCGGTCGCTTGTCGATCCCGGTGAGGCCACCCGGGCCGTTGGTCTGCGGGGAGTGGCCGGGGCGGGCGATGTTCACGGTCAGCAGCTTCATACGGTCACGCTAATCGCTCTCGACTCAAAGGGGCACACGATTAATTCGCCTCGCACCCAAGAAAATCTTATGATGGAGGGGTGATCGAAGCCCGCCACCTCCGTGTCCTGCGCGCCGTGTCCACCACCGGCTCGTTCTCCGCCGCCGCCCGCGAACTCGGCTGCACCCAGCCCGCCGTCAGCCAGCAGATGAAGGCTCTGGAGTCCTCCGCGGGCACCACGCTGCTGATCCGCACCGGACGCGAGATGCGCCTCACCCAGGCCGGCGAGGCGCTGGTACGGCACGCCTCCGGCATCCTCGCGGGACTGACCGCCGCCGAGGAGGAGGTCGCCGCCATCGCCGGACTGCGGGCCGGCCGGGTCCGGCTGGTCTCCTTTCCCAGCGGCAGCTCCACCCTGGTCCCGGGGGCCCTGGCCGCCCTGCGTGCCGAACACCCCGGCACCCGGGTCTCGCTCGTCGAGGCCGAGCCGCCGCGCTCGGTGGACCTGCTGCGCGAGGGCGACTGCGACATCGCGCTGGCGTTCCGTTACGGAGCGACCGGCGGCGAATGGGACGACCTGGTGGTCCGGCCGCTGCTCACCGACCGCCTGATCGGCCTGGTCCCGGAGGGGCACCGGCTGGCCGGGGCGTCAAGCGTGTCCATCGGCGAACTGGCCGAGGAGTCCTGGATCGCGGGCTGCCCGCGCTGCCGCCGGCAGCTGGTCGAGGTCTGCGAGGAGTCCGGCTTCACCCCGCGCATCGACTTCGCCACCGACGACTACCCGGCGGTGATGGGCCTCGTCGGGGCCGGGCTCGGGGTGGCGGTGCTGCCGGAGCTGGCCGTGGAGTCGGTACGCCCCAAGGGGGCCAGAGCCGTGCCGGTCGAGCCCGCGATCGAGCGGGAGATCGTCGCCCTGACCCTGCCGGACCTGGCCCGGGTCCCGGCGGTGGCGGCCACCCTGGACCAGCTGTCGCGGACGGCCGCCCGCTGAGAGCGCGCGGGGCCGCGGCGCCCGTCGGGGCCCCGCGGCCCACGGGCGATGAGGGGTCCGGCCCCGCTGCGGCCGATTGCGGGCCGGATGGCTGAAGGTGTCGAAGAAACGTTTCTGCGTTCAGCTGTGGCGTACGGGTGTCAGGTGGCGCCGGGGCCGGTGGCTCCGGAGGGCGCCGCGGTGATCAGCCGGGTCCTGGCCCGGCCCATGAGCTCTTCGCGCTCGTCCTCCGTCAGGCCGCCCCACACTCCGTAGGGCTCCCGTACGGCCAGGGCGTGCGCCGCGCACTCGGCCCGTACCGGACAGCGCATGCACACCTCCTTGGCGGAGGTCTCGCGGGCGCTCCGCGCCGCGCCGCGCTCACCCTCCGGGTGGAAGAACAGGGAGCTGTCGACGCCTCGGCAGGCGGCGAGCAGCTGCCAGTCCCACAGGTCTGCGTTGGGTCCGGGAAGGCGGGAGAAATCTGCCATTGCTTGTCCCCTCGGAGCTGTGCTGCGTCGGAAGCGGCATCCTCGACCGTCGGTGGTTGACGGCCTGCTGTGATCGGACCGTCTGTGATCGGTGTGACCGAAGTCTCGACCGTACATCTACGGTGCTAGTAGATGTAAATATGACTGATTGCGAATCTAGCCATAGACACCCACAAAAGGGAAGAAATGGTGCCGAATAGGGCATGCCAACGAGTGAAGATTCGGTTGACGGGTGAATCACCCGCGCCGTTCTCCTCCGTGTGCGCCCCTTCACGTAGAGTGCCGAACCCGGCCGCCCGACCCGTAACTCTTTCGAGTGACCGTCGTTAAGGGAACGGATGCGGTTGACGGATATCCGGCTCGGGCACATGTCCGAGGGGGTCAACCGCACAGGTGACGACTTGTATCAGCCTGGAGGCTCAAGGTGACGCGCATCAGCTGCGGAGGACGGTCATGACATCCGTCCTCGTCTGCGACGACTCCCCGCTTGCCCGAGAAGCGCTCCGTCGCGCGGTGGCCACCGTGCCCGGCGTCGAGCGGGTGACGACGGCGGCCAACGGCGAGGAAGTCCTCCGCCGCTGGGGTGCCGATCGTTCGGATCTGATTCTGATGGACGTACGCATGCCCGGCCTGGGGGGTGTGGAGACGGTCCGGCGGCTGCTCTCCGCCGACCCCGGGGCCCGGATCATCATGCTGACCGTCGCCGAGGACCTGGACGGCGTCGCGCTCGCGGTCGCCGCCGGGGCTCGCGGCTATCTGCACAAGGACGCCTCGCGCGCCGAGCTGCGGGCCACCGTCACCCAGGCGCTGGCCGACCCGACCTGGCGGCTCGCCCCGCGCCGGCTGCGGTCCGCCGAGATGGGAGCGGCCCCCACGCTCACCGCGCGGGAGATCCAGGTCCTCGAAGGCATGAGCCACGGCCGCTCCAACGCGGAGATCGGCCGTGAGCTTTTTCTCTCCGAGGACACGGTCAAGACCCACGCCCGGCGCCTGTTCAAGAAGCTCGGGGCCTCGGACCGCGCCCACGCGGTGGCCCTCGGATTCCGCTGGGGCCTGGTCCGCTGACGACCGGCCCGGGCCGGGCCCCGTCCGCAGACCGGCGGACGGGGTCACGGAGCGGGCCATCGGCTCCACACCCCGTATCCGGGCGCCCGCTCAGCGGTGCCATGTGACGCTTCCCGGCCGATGACGCATCCTTGAGTAGTGGAGTTCCTCAGGAACGATTCGGTCGAGCGGAAGGGGAGGGCGCAGGACATGACATCCGGCGCACCCGCTCATAACGCTTCGGTGCACAACTCGGGACGTGGTGCAGCGGACCGGGTGGCCTCAGGGCACCATGGTCCGATGCGCGACGACGAAACCACGGTGATCGGTGCCCTCGTGCACCGGGCCGTCGACGGCGACGCGCAGGCCACCCATGATCTGCTGGCGCATGTCCACCCCCTCGCCCTGCGCTACTGCCGCTCCCGGCTGAACCGCCTCCCCGGTGATGCTCGCCACTTCGTGGAGGACCTGGCGCAGGAGGTCTGCGTCGCGGTGCTGATGGCGCTGCCGCGCTACAAGGACACCGGCCGGCCCTTCGAGGCATTCGTCTTCGCGATCGCCGGCCACAAGGTCGCCGACCTCCAGCGCGCCGCGATGCGCCACCCGGGGTCGACCGCGGTCCCCTCCGACGAGATGCCGGAGAGGCCCGACGACTCCCTCGGTCCGGAGGAGCGTGCCCTGCTCAGCAGCGATGCCGCCTGGGCGAAGAAGCTCCTCGCCAACCTCCCGGAGAACCAGCGCGAGCTGCTGGTCCTGCGGGTCGCGGTCGGGCTGACCGCGGAGGAGACCGGCCAGATGCTCGGGATGTCCCCGGGTGCGGTCCGGGTCGCCCAGCACCGCGCGCTCAGCAGGCTCCGGGCGCTCGCGGAGCAGTAGCGGCACCCTCGCCGGCCCTCGCCGGAGGCTCTGTAGAAAGCTACAGAACAGCCAAGTGATCTTGATCGTGGAATGAGACACCCGTGGAGCCCGTTAGCATGGACATCCGCACCGATCAAGGCCATTTGGGGAAGGTGTCATGACTGCAAACGTCGACGGAGTGCCCGAGAAGTTCGCGACGCTCGGGCTGACCTACGACGACGTGCTGCTGTTGCCCGGCGCGTCCGAGGTCCTGCCCAACGCGGTCGACACCTCGTCGCTCATCTCGCGCAACGTACGGGTGAACATCCCCCTGCTGTCGGCCGCCATGGACAAGGTGACCGAGGCCCGGATGGCCATCGCCATGGCCCGTCAGGGCGGCGTCGGCGTGCTGCACCGCAATCTCTCGGTCGAGGACCAGGTCAACCAGGTCGACCTGGTCAAGCGGTCCGAGTCCGGCATGGTCACCGACCCGATCACCGTGCACCCCGACGCCACGCTCGGCGAGGCGGACGCGCTCTGCGCGAAGTTCCGCATCAGCGGCGTGCCGGTCACCGACCCCGCGGGCAAGCTCCTCGGCATCGTCACCAACCGCGACATGGCCTTCGAGTCGGACCGCTCGCGCCAGGTGCGCGAGGTCATGACGCCGATGCCGCTCGTCACCGGGCGGGTCGGGATCTCCGGCGTGGAGGCCATGGAGCTGCTGCGCCGCCACAAGATCGAGAAGCTGCCGCTGGTCGACGAGGCGGGCATCCTCAAGGGCCTCATCACGGTCAAGGACTTCAAGAAGGCCGAGCAGTACCCGAACGCCGCCAAGGACGCCGAAGGCCGTCTGCTGGTCGGCGCGGCCGTCGGCGCCAGCCCCGAGGCGCTGGACCGCGCCCAGGAGCTCGCGGCCGCCGGGGTCGACTTCCTGATCGTCGACACCTCGCACGGACACAACAGCAACGCCCTCGACTGGATGGCGAAGATCAAGTCGAGCGTCGGCGTGGACGTCATCGGAGGCAACGTCGCCACCCGCGACGGCGCCCAGGCGCTGATCGACGCCGGTGTCGACGGCGTGAAGGTCGGCGTCGGACCCGGCTCGATCTGTACGACCCGTGTGGTCGCCGGTATCGGCGTCCCGCAGGTCACCGCGATCTACGAGGCCGCGCTCGCCGCCCGTGCCGCGGGCGTCCCGGTCATCGGCGACGGCGGCCTGCAGTACAGCGGCGACATCGGCAAGGCGCTGGCCGCCGGCGCGGACAGCGTGATGCTGGGCAGCCTCCTCGCGGGCTGCGAGGAGTCCCCGGGCGAGCTGATGTTCATCAACGGCAAGCAGTTCAAGTCGTACCGCGGCATGGGCTCGCTGGGCGCGATGCAGTCCCGCGGACAGGGCCGGTCGTACAGCAAGGACCGCTACTTCCAGGCCGAGGTGTCCTCGGACGACAAGCTCGTCCCCGAGGGCATCGAGGGCCAGGTGCCCTACCGCGGCCCGCTGGGCAACGTCCTCCACCAGCTCGTCGGCGGCCTCCGCCAGACCATGGGCTACGTCGGCGCCGCGTCCGTCGACCAGATGGAGAGCAAGGGCCGCTTCGTCCGGATCACCTCGGCGGGTCTCAAGGAGAGCCACCCGCACGACATCCAGATGACGGTCGAAGCGCCGAACTACAGCAGGAAGTAGCACATCAGCGCAGGTGAGGGGCGGTACCGGGAACTCCGGTCCGCCCCAGGGCGTGTCCGGCGGATCCTGACCGGACACGCCCTCCCCGTGTGTCGGGGATACTGGTCAGCGCTGACGTAGAGGGAAAGGCCACACATCGTGACTGAGATCGAGATCGGGCGCGGCAAGCGCGGCCGCCGGGCTTACGCATTCGACGACATCGCTGTCGTTCCGAGCCGCCGCACCCGGGACCCGAAGGAGGTCTCGATCGCCTGGCAGATCGACGCCTACCGCTTCGAGCTGCCGTTCCTGGCCGCTCCCATGGACTCCGTGGTCTCCCCGCAGCACGCCATCCGGATCGGCGAGCTCGGCGGCCTGGGCGTGCTGAACCTGGAAGGCCTGTGGACCCGGCACGCCGACCCGCAGCCGCTGCTGGACGAGATCGCAGGGATGCCGGTCGAGTCCGCGACCCGCCGGCTCCAGGAGATCTACTCCGCCCCCATCCAGGAGGAGCTGATCGGGCAGCGCATCAAGGAGGTGCGCGACTCCGGTGTCGTCACCGCCGCCGCGCTCTCCCCGCAGCGCACCGCCCAGTTCTCCAAGGCGGTCGTCGACGCGGGCGTCGACATCTTCGTCATCCGCGGTACGACGGTCTCCGCCGAGCACGTCTCGGGCGCGGCCGAGCCGCTGAACCTGAAGCAGTTCATCTACGAGCTGGACGTCCCGGTCATCGTCGGCGGCTGCGCCACGTACACCGCCGCCCTCCACCTGATGCGGACCGGCGCGGCCGGTGTCCTCGTCGGCTTCGGCGGTGGCGCCGCGCACACCACGCGCAACGTCTTCGGCATCCAGGTCCCGATGGCCACCGCCGTCGCGGACGTCGCAGGGGCCCGCCGTGACTACATGGACGAGTCCGGCGGCCGGTACGTGCACGTCATCGCCGACGGCGGCGTCGGCTGGTCCGGCGACCTGCCGAAGGCCATCGCCTGCGGTGCGGACGCCGTGATGATGGGCTCCCCGCTGGCCCGCGCGACGGACGCCCCGGGCCGCGGCCGCCACTGGGGCATGGAGGCCGTCCACGAGGACGTGCCGCGCGGCAAGCTGGTCGACCTCGGTTCGGTCGGGACGACGGAAGAGGTCCTCACCGGTCCTTCGCACACCCCGGACGGCTCGATGAACATCTTCGGCGCGCTGCGCCGCGCGATGGCCACCACCGGCTACAGCGACCTGAAGGAGTTCCAGCGCGTCGAGGTGACGGTGGCGGACTCGCAGCACCGCCGCTGACCCCCGCCCCGTAGCCCACCGCTTCGCGGCGCTTCGCCCCGCCGGACAGATCCGGCGGGGCGAAGCGGCAGGGCCCGGGGCGGCCACCGGCGTTCGCCGTACGCCCGGCCCCGGGAGGGGCGTCAACCGATCACGGGCTGACGACGTAGGACCTCTTGCCGGTTGTGCGCAGGGGGCGAGCCGGGCCGGGAGACCGACGAGGGCGGTACGGGCGTGGGACGCGTACCGGGCCCTGGAGAGACGGACTCCCGCCGGGGAGCGCCAGGAGGACCGGCGGCGGGTCGAGGACGCGATGGGCGCCCACGGGCGTGCGGCGGCGGCCCGGGGCCGCCGAGCACCGCTGACGTGCGGGTGCCGCCTCGGTGGGGTGGGGGGGGCAACGGCGGACACGGCCGTGGCCACGATGCGGAAGGCCCCGACCCGGCGTTCGCTACGCCACGGCCGGGGCCTTCCACAGGGTCCCGCGCGTGTCAGCCGGCCTTCTTGGCGCCACCGACAGCGGCCGCCGCGCCGAGGGCGAGGAAGAGGTAGGTCATGAAGTCGGCCTCCTGCGACCAGGCTTCCGTCACGGTGTCGAAGTGGTCGCCGATGACCTCGGAGAAGGGGATCTGCGCGATGTCGGAGAGCACCATCGAGATGCCGACGAGCTGCCCGAGGTAGACGGCGCCGATCGAGAAGACGGCCGCGGCACCGACGACCGCCGGGTTGGATCCGCCGACCTTGCTCGCCGCGAAGCCGACGAGGAAGCCGACGCCGACCGCGGCGTAGCCGACCTCGCGCTCGATGGAGCCCGCGATCACGCCGTACAGGATGCCCGCGACGACGGCCGCGCCCAGGGCGACCAGCACACCGAGCAGGATGTTGTTGCGGGCCGGGGGCGCCGGGGGCGCCGGGGCGAAGGGCGCGCCGCCGCCGAACGGGGCGCCCTGGCCGGGCTGCTGGCCCGCGAACGGGTTGCCGGTCGGGGCCGGGGGCTGCTGGCCGTAGGGGTTGCCGGTCGGGGCCGGGGGCTGCTGGCCGTACGGGTTGCCGGTCGGTGCGGCGGGGGAGGGCTGGCCCGGCTGGCCGGCGTACGGGTTGCCGTCGACGGGCTGACCGCCGAAGGGCTGCTGGGGCTGGTTCGGCGGCTGCACGGGCTGACTCACGGTGGGGCTCCCCCTGGGACGACTGCGCACGAGTGTGCGGATGCGCACGGCTGTGCGCGCTGTGACGCCGCAGGGTAGCAGTACGCTCCGGAACCGGTCACTGGCGATTTTTCGACTGCCCGTCACACCTCCGGGGCGTCCGGCGGACCGGAGCCGGACGGGCCGGGCATCACCTAGAGCCGGTGCGCGGCCCCCGCGGGAGTGGCCCCCCGGGTGTCCAGAAGCAGTTGGGCCTTCACCGCGAGGCCCTGGAGGTCGTAGGTGCGGTGCTGCTGGAGCAGGACGGTCAGGTCGGCGGCGGCCGCCGCCTCGTACAGCGAGTCGGCGCGCGGGACCGGGCGTTCACGTACCCGCCAGTCCAGGACGTGCGGGTCGTGGTAGCCGATCTGGGCGCCCATGTCCATCAGCCGGGTGGCGATCTCCCGGGCGGGGGCGGCCTCCTGGTCGGCGCTGTCCGGTTTGTAGGTGACGCCGAGCAGCAGCACGCGCGCGCCCCGGACGGACTTGCCGTGCTCGTTCAGGAGGGTGGCGCAGCGCTGGATGACGTAACTGGGCATCCGGTCGTTGATCTCCTGCGCCAGCGAGACCATCCGCAGCGGGTGCCCGGTGGTGCTGGTGCTGTGGGGCAGGCGACCCGGGTCCACCGGGACGCCGTGCCCGCCGACGCCGGGTCCCGGGCGGAAGGGCTGGAAGCCGAACGGCTTGGTCTCGGCACACCGGATCACGTCCCAGAGGTCGACGCCGAGGTCGTGGCAGAGCACCGCCATCTCGTTGACCAGCGCGATGTTGACGTGCCGGAAGTTGGTCTCCAGGACCTTCGTCATCTCTGCCTCGCGGGGTCCGCGGGCCCGGACGACCTTGTCGGTGAGCCGTCCGTAGAAGGCGGCGGCCGACTCGGTGCAGGCGGGGGTGAGGCCGCCGATGACCTTGGGCGTGTTGGCCAGGACGTGGGTGCGGTTGCCGGGGTCGAGCCGGCTCGGCGAGCAGGCGAGGTGGAAGTCGCGTCCGGCGACGAGCCCCGAGCCCTCTTCGAGCAGGGGGCGCAGAAAGTTCTCGGTGGTGCCGGGCGGTACGGCGGACTCCAGCAGCACGGTGGTGTGCGGGCGGAGCCGGGCGGCCAGCGCGCGGGCGGCGTCGTCGAGCGCGGTGAGGTCGATCGCCTGGTCGGGGCCGAGCGGGGTGGGGGAGCAGATCACGGCGGTACGGACCCGGCCCAGCTCGGCGGCGTTGGTGGTGGGCCGGAAGCCGCCGGCGAGCATGCGGCGGACCTCGGACGCGGTGAGGGTGCCCTCGACGGGGCTGCGGCCCGCTCCGAGCTCCGCGTAGGGGCGTGGGTCGGGGTCGTAGCCGACGGTGTCGATTCCGGCGGTCACAGCGGCCTGGGCGAGGGGCAGGCCGAGGTGACCGAGTCCGATGACGGCGAGGTCTGCGGGCATACAGAAGCCCCCCTAAGAGCGGAGAACGAAGATCGCAACTGCTGTGGACAGCGCAATGTCAGACTAGGCGTAAATATGACCAATATGTCGCATTGTGCGGCTCCGGTCGCCCGGGTGTTGTCCACAGGCGGTGGCTGAACTCGGGGAGCGCGGACAGAATCGAGGAGTGGACACGGGCGGCCGGCCCCTAGGCCGGGTGGCACTCCCGTGTCCGACCACCCCGATCCACCGGGAGGCAGCAGTGAGGACAGCGACACTGGGACCCGCCGAGCGCACCGTCGCGCTCGCCGCCATGGCCGAGCGCGAACTGGACGTGCTGGTCGTGGGGGCGGGTGTGGTCGGCGCGGGCACGGCGCTGGACGCCGCCACCAGAGGCCTCTCGACCGGACTGGTCGAGGCGCGCGACTGGGCGTCCGGCACGTCGAGCAGGTCGAGCAAGCTGATCCACGGCGGCCTGCGCTATCTGGAGATGCTCGACTTCGCCCTGGTCCGGGAGGCACTCAAGGAGCGCGGGCTGCTCCTGGAACGGCTCGCCCCGCACCTGGTGAAGCCCGTGCCCTTCCTCTACCCCCTGCAGCACAAGGGCTGGGAGCGGCTCTACGCCGGCTCCGGCGTCGCGCTGTACGACGCGATGTCGGTCTCCTCCGGCCACGGCCGCGGCCTCCCCGTCCACCGCCACCTCTCCCGCAAGCACGCTCTGCGGGTCGCCCCCGCGCTGAGGAAGGACGCCCTGGTCGGCGCCCTCCAGTACTACGACGCCCAGATGGACGACGCCCGCTTCGTCGCCGAGCTGGTGCGCACCGCCGCGTCCTACGGTGCCCACGTGGCGAACCAGGCCCGCGTCGTCGGCTTCCTCCGCGAGGGCGAGCGCGTCGTGGGCGCGCTCGTACGGGACGTCGAGGGTGGCACGGAGTACGAGATCCGGGCCAAGCAGGTGGTCAACGCGACCGGCGTGTGGACCGACGACACCCAGGGGCTCATCGGCGAGCGCGGGCAGTTCCACGTCCGGGCCTCCAAGGGAATCCACCTGGTCGTCCCCAAGGACCGCATCCACTCCTCGACCGGCCTCATCCTGCGCACCGAGAAGTCCGTCCTCTTCGTCATCCCCTGGGGCCGGCACTGGATCATCGGCACCACGGACACCGACTGGGACCTGGACAAGGCACACCCGGCCGCCTCCAGCGCCGACATCGACTATCTCCTCCAGCATGTCAACTCCGTCCTGAACACCCCGCTGACCAGGGACGACGTCCAGGGCGTCTACGCCGGACTGCGACCGCTGCTGGCCGGCGAGTCGGACGCCACGAGCAAGCTGTCGCGCGAGCACACGGTGGCCCACCCCGCCCCCGGCCTGGTCGTCGTGGCGGGCGGCAAGTACACGACGTACCGGGTCATGGCCAAGGACGCGGTGGACGAGGCGGTCCACGGGCTCGACCAGCGGGTCGCCGCCTGCGTCACCGAGGACACCCCGCTGCTGGGGGCCGAGGGCTACAAGGCCCTGTGGAACGCGCGCGCCCGGATCGCGGCCCGGACCGGACTCCATGTCGCCCGGGTGGAGCATCTGCTCAACCGGTACGGCTCAATGACGGAGGAAATTCTGGAACTGGTCCTCGCCGACCCCACCCTGGGCGAACCGCTGCCCGCCGCCGACGACTATCTGCGCGCCGAGATCGTCTACGCGGCCTCCCACGAGGGCGCCCGCCATCTGGACGACGTGCTGACCCGGCGCACCCGGATCTCCATCGAGACCTTCGACCGGGGCACCCGCAGCGCCCGGCTCTGCGCGGAGCTGATGGCACCGGTGCTGGGCTGGGACGAGGGGCGGATCGACCGGGAGGTCCAGCACTACGAGAAGCGGGTGGAGGCCGAGCGCGAATCGCAGCGGCAGCCCGACGACCTCACGGCGGACGCGGCCCGGTTGGGCGCCCCGGACATCGTGGCGATCTAGGGGGTGCCGTTCGAAGCGCCTGCCCGGAGCGTGCGGGAGATCCCCGCGCCGCGGCCACCGCCCGTCGCTCCCGGGCCAGTTGGGCTCCACCGGCCCGGGGGAGCGGCGGGACCCGCCCGGACGGGCCTGGACGGGAGGCCGGGTTGGTAGGAGGCTGTGGGGGATTCCTCGACAGGGCCTGGCACGGTGGTCCCCGGACCCGGCACCAGGACCGGTCCCGGGGTGAGGGACAATGAACGCTCTGCCAGGGCGGGTTGATCGCAGAGGGGACGCATGTCGGAGGCGGAGCAGGCACGGGAGCCCCAACGGGACAAGAACGGTCGTCTCCTCGCGGGGCGCTACCGGCTCGGTGAGGTGCTCGGCCGGGGCGGCATGGGTACGGTCTGGCGCGCCGACGACGAGACGCTCGGCCGTACGGTCGCGGTCAAGGAACTGCGGTTCCCCTCGGCGATCGACGAGGACGAGAAGCGCCGGCTGATCACGCGCACCCTGCGTGAGGCCAAGGCGATCGCACGGATCCGCAACAACAGCGCGGTGACCGTCTACGACGTGGTCGACGAGGACGACCGGCCGTGGATCGTCATGGAGCTGATCGAGGGCAAGTCGCTCGCCGAGGCGATCCGCGAGGACGGCACGCTGACGCCGAGGCGGGCCGCCGAGGTCGGGCTCGCCATCCTCGACGTGCTGCGCTCGGCGCACCGCGAGGGCATCCTGCACCGCGACGTGAAGCCGTCCAACGTGCTGATCGCCGAGGACGGGCGCGTCGTGCTCACCGACTTCGGCATCGCCCAGGTCGAGGGCGACCCGTCGGTCACCTCCACCGGGATGCTCGTCGGCGCCCCCTCGTACATCTCGCCGGAGCGGGCCCGCGGTCACAAGCCGGGCCCGCCCGCCGACCTGTGGTCGCTCGGTGGACTGCTGTACGCGAGCGTCGAGGGCTGCCCTCCGTACGACAAGGGCTCGGCCATCGCCACCCTGACGGCCGTGATGACCGAACCGCTCGACCCGCCGAAGAACGCCGGTCCGCTCACCGAGGTCATCTACGGACTGCTCGCCCGGGACCCCGACCAGCGTCTCGACGACGCCGGGGCGCGGGCGTTGCTCAACGACGTCATCAACGCCCCCGACGTTCCCGAGCCGGCCCCCGCGGACTCCACCCAGATGATGGCGCTGCCGCCGGCGCCCGCCGCCGACCCCCTCGTCAAGCGGACGCCGAAGCAGCCCAAGGCCCCGAAGCCGCCGAAGCGGTCCACCGGCTCGGGCGAGTCCGGAGAGGGGGCCCGCGACCGGTTGCGCGGAGCGCTGCGCTCCGCGCGCAACGCGAAGACCCCGGCCGCGGCGGCGGGAGCCGCCACAGGCGCTGCCGCGGCGTCGGCGAGCTCTCCGGCCGCCGCTGTCACCGGCTCGCCCGCCGCCCCGCCCAAGCCTCCGTCGCCCCCCGGGACGCCCGCCTCGGGTGCGAAGTCCACAGCGGCCACGGCGTCCGCCCCGGCGACGCCGGCGACCGTGAAGGGAGCCGTCGCCGCCCCCGAGGCTCCCGCCGGCGCCCCGAAGTCCGCGGCGGTGAGTGCTTCCGTACCCGGGCAGCGCCCGCCGTTCTCGCCGCCGTCCACGCGTGCCTCGATCACCGACGTGGTGCCCCGCCGCACCCTCGCGATCATCGCGGCCGTCGTCGCGCTGGCCATCCTCGGCACGGTCCTCGCACTCACCCTCGGTGGCGACGACCCGGACAAGGGCGGCAAGGGCGACACCGCCGCTTCGGCCGGAGCCGCGACCGGTGACGCCGACGGCAAGGGCGACGACACGGGCGGCGGTTCGGCCGGCGAGAAGGGCGACGGCCAGAAGGAGGGTCAGGGCACGGACGACGGACGGGCCTCCGAGGGCCCGTCCGGCGACGACGCCGACGACCCGAAGACCGACGACCCGAAGACCGACGACCCCGAGGGTGACGAGCCGGGCGGGGACGGCTCCCTGCCCGCCGGCTACAAGCAGGTCACCGACACCCGGTTCCACTTCACCATGGCGATGCCCGGGACCTTCAAGCGCACGGCCATCGCGGGCGCCAACTCCGGCGGCATCTACAACGCCGGGAAGGGCAGCTTCCCCCGGGTCCAGGTCGACTTCAACAGCTCGCCCAAGGACGACGCGGCGGCCGCCTGGCGCGGTGCCGTCGCGAGCGCCAAGGTCCTCAGCGACGGCTACAAGCACGGCAGCATAAAGAAGGTCGAGTACAACGGCTATCCGACCGTCGCGGACTGGACGTTCGAACGCAACCAGAACGGCGTCCGGGTCCGGGTGCTCAACCGCGGCTTCAAGGTGGACGCCAAGCGCGGTTACTCGATCATGATCAGCTGCAAGCTGGACGAGTGGGACGGCGAGGAGTGCCGGACGCTGCGCGAAACGGCGTTCGCCACGTTCACGCCCACGGACTGAACCGTCGGGCACACCCGTGAACCGACGCATGTGAAACGTTTGTGCGGGCCGGGTTGGCGTGACCCGGCCCGTAGGCCCGCGTTGCCACGTATCGTAAGAGGCCAGAGACCGTACGCAGCCGGAACAGTAGGTCAATTGCCCGCCGAATGACCGTAATTGACGGATACGTGCGCCTCTGACGGCCGGGGGAACAGCGCGCTCTGGGGAGGCGTCGTGGACGACTACGCGGGTCGGGTGCTTGCCGACCGCTACCGCCTTCCGCTGCCCCCGTCCGATGGGTACGAACTGGCCGAGACCCGGGCGTTCGACACCTACAGCGGTCAGGAGGTCCTGGTCCGCCAGGTGCCGTTGCCGGAGATCGTGGACGCGGAGGTGCTCGACGCCGACGGGCGGTCCTCGATGTCCGGACGTGCCACGGGGCGAGCGGTCCGCCGCAGTACGGACCCCGCGGTCCGGCGGGCGATCGAGGCCGCGCAGGCCGCCGCCCAGGTGCCCGATCACCCCCGGCTCGACCAGGTCTTCGACGTGTTCGCCGAAGCGGGTTCGCTGTGGATAGTGAGCGAGCTCGTCGCGGCCCGCCCGCTCGCAGCCCTGCTCGCGGAACGCCCCCTCAACCCCTACCGGGCCGCCGAGATCGGCTCCGACGTGCTCACCGCCCTGCGTGTGCTGCACGCCCACGGCTGGACCCACCGCAACATCACCGTGCGCACGGTCCTGGTGTGCGACGACGGCCGTGTCATGCTCACGGGTCTCGCGGCGGGCGCCGCCGAGGAGGCGCTCTGCGGGTACGTCCCCGAACCGCGGCCCGACGCGGATCCGGTGGCCGCCCCCACGACGTACGGCATCCCGGCCGTCGAGCACGCCCCGCCGAGGGAGCTCGGCGGCGCGTTCCCGCTCCCGCCGGGCAGGAGCGACGCGGATACGGACGCGGATGACGCGACCGTCGAGACCTACGCGGCCGTCGAGGCCTACGCGGGTGTCGGGGGCGACGAGGACGTCGAGGAGTACGCGGACGTCCAGGAGGAGGCCGGCTACGGGTGGGGTGACAGCGGCGAGAACCCCGAGAGCGGAGGGGGACGGGAGCTTCCCGTTCCGCCGCTGCCGCAGGGATACGTGCCGCGCCGGGACGACGAGCGGCACGACCTGCCGCCGGGCCGGGCGGCCGGCCCCGACCCGGTGCGGCGGGCTACGGGCCGGGTGGCCGACCCCGACCCCGACCCCGTCCCGGGGCAGCGG
>NZ_NEUE01000033.1 GCF_002910905.1 Streptomyces sp. SM11
GGCGCAGCGCCGCCCGCTGGTCGGTGAGCTCGGTGCTCGCGTGCGGTACGGCCGACGACACCGCCGCCGCGCAGGCGTCCAGCGCCACATGCGCGGTCAGGTCGCAGGAGCCGTCCGGCACCGGACGCACCTCGCGCCCTCCCCGGAAACCGGTCAGCGTCCCGAAGGGCGGCCGGGCGCCCCGTACATGCGCGTAGTCCACCGCTACGGCCAGACCGGCGGCGAGCGAACCGACCGCGCCCGCCCACGCCGCGTCCCGGGGACGGCCGATCTCCGCCCGCTCGCCCGGCGCGGACAGCGGCCACCAGCGCTCCAGCCATGCCGCGTCCGCCCCGGTCACCGCATCGCCGAGCCGCTCCGTGCCGTCCGGGGTCCGCACCTGGACGTACCGGGGGACGCCGTCCGCGTCGGCCTCCGCCACCCCGGCCGGAACGTTGTCCAGCCACTCGTTGGCGAACAGCAGCCCGGTGACCCCCGCGGGCGGCTCCGCGCACCACTCGATCCTGGGGTCCAGGCCCGGGGGCCGGGCGGCGACCTCGACGGCGTACGGGGTCACGTCCAGCCCCTCCGGCAGCGCGGCCAGCACTCCGGTCAACAGCTCGCCGCGCCCCGCCCCGACGTCGACCAGCGCGACCGCGGCGGTGTCCAGCTCCCGGGCGATTCCGGTCAGCAGCCGGGCCACCGCCGCCGCGAAGAGGGGCGAGGCGTGGACCGACGTACGGAAGTGGCCCGCCGGTCCCTCCGGGCTCCGCAGCGGGTTGCGATAGAACCCCTCGTATCCGTACAGAGCGGCTTGAGCCGCCTCTCGCCACCCACGCCACTCGTCCGTCACGTAGGCAAGTCTCCACCTTGGGGAGTACGGTCCCAGGACCTGGATCGACCCTCCGGTTGACCCCGGCACCGATCCGCTGTCCCTACGCTGGGTTACGTGCAGCGCCTCTACGCTTTCATCCGCAGACACCCGACGGGCGTCGACGTCTTCTGGGCCGTCTTCCTCCTCGGGCTCTCCGGCGTGTCGATGGTGTCGGGCATGTACGACACGGGGCGCGAGGAGCTCCTCGCCGTTCCGGTGGTGCTGGGGCTCTCCACGGTGGTGGCGCTGCGCCGCAAGGCCCCGGAGAAGATGCTGCTGCTCGCCATCCTGGTGGGCGTCGTGCAGCTGGTGGCCGACGTCCGGCCGGGCGTCGGGAACTTCGCGATGCTGGTGATCACGTACACCGTGGCCACGGTCGGGGAGTGCTGGGCGTCCCGGCTCGCCCTGGTCTGCAGCCTGGGTGCGGCGGCCCTGTCGCAGCTGCGGTGGGAGGCCGAGCCCGGGGGGTCCTGGCCGCAGGTGATCTTCGTGACGGTCATCATGACCGTGCCGTTCGTGCTGGCCTGGGTGCTCGGGGACTCGCTGCGGACCCGGCGCGCCTACTTCGACCAGCTGGAGGAGCGTGCCGCCCGCCTGGAGCGGGAACGCGAGGCGCAGTCCAAGGTCGCGGTCGCCGCAGAGCGGGCCCGGATCGCCCGCGAGCTGCACGACGTGGTCGCGCACAACGTGTCCGTGATGGTCGTCCAGGCCGACGGTGCCGCCTATGTCATGGACGCCGCCCCCGACCAGGCCCGCCAGGCCCTGGAGACCATCTCCAGCACCGGCCGTCAGGCGCTCGCCGAGATGCGGCGGCTGCTCGGGGTGCTGCGGACCGGTGACGCCCCGGAGAGTGGGGAGTACGTCCCCCAGCCCGATGTGGAGCAGATCGAGGACCTGGTCGCGCAGGTGCGGCAGACCGGCCTGGAGGTCGACTTCAAGGTCGAGGGCACCCCCCGCCCGCTGCCCAGCGGCGTGGAGCTGACCGCGTACCGCGTCGTGCAGGAAGCCCTGACCAACACCCGCAAGCACGGCGGACCCGACGCCGGGGCCAGCGTCCGGCTGGTCTACTTCGACGACGGCCTCGGGCTGCTGATCGAGGACGACGGCCGGGGCGCGGCGCACGAGCTGTACGAGGACGGCGGTGCGGACGGCGCCGGGCACGGGATGATCGGGATGCGGGAGCGGGTCGGCATGGTCGGAGGCACCCTGGACGCGGGACCCCGGCCCGGCGGCGGCTTCCGGATCAGCGCCCTGCTGCCGCTCAAGCCCCCGGACTGACCCGGTCCGCCGCCGTCCGCGTTCCACGACCACCACGACCGACCCCAGGACAGGACACGATCCCCATGACCACGGCCATCCGCGTGATGCTCGTCGACGACCAGGTGCTGCTGCGGACCGGCTTCCGGATGGTGCTCGCCGCCCAGCCCGACATGGAGGTCGTGGCCGAGGCCGGGGACGGGGCGGAGTCGATCGAGATCCTGCGGTCCACCGCCGTCGACGTGGTGCTGATGGACGTCCGCATGCCCCGGCTGGACGGCGTCGAGGCTACCCGCCGCATCTGCGCGCAGCAGGACCCGCCGAAGGTGCTCATCCTGACCACCTTCGACCTCGACGAGTACGCCTTCTCCGGGCTGAAGGCGGGTGCCAGCGGCTTCATGCTCAAGGACGTGCCGCCCGCCGAGCTGCTCGCCGCGATCCGTTCCGTGCACAGCGGCGACGCGGTCGTGGCCCCGTCCACCACCCGCCGGCTGCTCGACCGCTTCTCACCGATGCTGCCCAGCGGCGACAAGGAACCGAAGAACAAGCACATCGGCAGGCTCACCGAGCGCGAACGGGAAGTCATGCTCCTGGTCGCCCAGGGCCTGTCGAACGGGGAGATCGCGGCCCGCCTCGTGCTCTCCGAGGCCACGGTCAAGACGCACGTCGGCCGCATCCTCACCAAGCTGAACCTCCGCGACCGGGTCCAGGTCGTCGTCCTCGCCTACGAGACCGGTCTGGTCCGGGCCGGCGGCGGCGCGCGCTGAGGGGCAGGCTCTCAGCGCAGGACACCCCCAGGGGCAGGCTCTCAGCGCAGGACGCCCTCCAGGAAGTCGCTGCCGAGCCGGGCCACCACCGTCAGGTCCAGCTGGTGCAGGACGTAGCGGCCGCGGCGGCGCGTGGTGACCAGACCCGCCTTCTTGAGCACGGAGAGGTGGCGGGAGACCTCGGGGGAGGTGATGCCGTTGGAGTCGGCCAGCTCGCCGGTGGTGTACGGGGAGCGGGCCAGGTTGCGGCAGAGCCGCATCCGCATCGGGTGGGCCAGCGCCTCCAGGCGCAGCTGGAGCAGTTCCACGGAGGCGGGCGCCGGCAGGTCGGGCAGATGGACCGGGTAGTGGATCACCGGCCGCCAGCCCGGGGCGTGCAGCACCATCAGATGCGGCCAGCCGAAGCTGGTCGGGATGAGCGTCAGGCCCCGGCCGGTGCCCGGGTCGACGGCGCTGGTCCGGCCCTCGGACAGTTTGTCGACGTTGATCCGGCCCGCGCCCTCGTCCAGCGTCACGGCGGACGACACCGCCCCGACTGCGTCGGCCAGCCCCTTGCGCCGCAGCAGCTCCGTCTTGTGCCGGGCGTCCGCGACCAGCTGGACGGAGACCCGGCGCCAGGTGTCGGCGAAGAACGCCTGGTCGCAGTCCTCGAAGAGCCGGCGGATCCAGCCGCGTACGGAGGCGGGGTCGGCCAGCAGCCGCCGGGTGAAGTCCATCTGCTGCGGGCCGCGCGCCGCGGCCAGGTCCAGGGCCCGGCCCCGCATCCCCGCGTCGTTCAGCGGTGACGGGGCCCCGGCCCCGTAGTGGCTGGCGCAGGTGAACTCCAGGGCCGCGGCGACGAACCGCTCGTCGTCCAGCTTGTCCAGCAGGTCCAGGTCCTCGGTGAGTGTCGCCCCGGTCCTGCCGTCGCCGCCCCGGATCCCGGCGAACGGCATGAACACGTCGGAGAAGGTGTTCCGCCAGAGGAACTCCGCCTCCAGCAGCCGGTCCGCGAGGTCGGGTTCCAGGGCCGTCGAGGTCGCGGTGGCCCAGCCGTGCAGCCCCGGATGGTGTCCGGGCTCGGAGAGCGCGTGCAGGGCGAGGCCCAGCTCGGCCAGGGGCGAGGTCGCGAAAACGACGCGGTCGGCGGGCAGTCCCGCGATGTCTATATGCACGCTCACCCCTCCATAGTGGGGGTACGCCCACGGGGCGTCGTGCCATTTGACGGGGGCCGTCAATCAACGAGCGGCACCGCCGCGACCTGCGCAGGCTGTCCGTATGGACGCCATTCAGCAGCACCTGCTCGACACCTACCGCGCGGCCCGGCTGTCGGAGCCCGCGCCCCCGCCACCGGGCCGGCACGACCGCTCGGTCCTGCGCGACCTGTACCGGCACTGGCTCACCCACCCGCCGACGCGCCCGTCCGGAGATCCGGGCTCACCCGGCCCATCCGGCCGCCCCCGTCCGTCAGGCCACTCCAACCCGTCCGGCGTTTGAGGACGGAACCCCGACGCCGGGGGCCGGCCACTCGACGAGGCCCTCGACGCCGGGGGCCCGGCCGTCCTACGTCAGGTACCCCACGAACCCCGCCACCGCATCCCGCACGTCCTCGGCCGACCACTCAAGACCCGCCCCCGCCACCGTCACCTCGGTGCACGAGACCCCGGGCGGCAGCCCCGCCCCGCCCGCCCCCGCGAACCAGCGCCGGAAGAGGGCCACGCCCGTCTCCTCGGCCTGCCGCACCGACGCCTCGTCCAGCACCTCCGTCCCGTACGGCAGCCAGACCTGGAACTGATGCGTGTGCGGCGGTTCCGGACGCACCCGGAACCACGGCACCGCCGACGCCGCGAACCCCTCCGCCAGCGCGCCGGCCACCACCTTCGCGTGCGCCACGTACGACGGCAGCCTCGGCAGCTCCCGTTCCAGGCCCAGCAGCGCCGACAGCGCCGCTGGGTACTGCTGGAAGACCTGGCCCCCGTACCGGTGGCGCCACACGCGCGCCTCCTCCACCAGCGTCGAAGGACCCGCCAGCACCGCCCCCGACAGCCCGTCCAGGGACTTGTAGAACGACACGTACACGCTGTCCGCGAGCGCGGCGATCTCCGACAGCTCCCGCCCGAAGTGCGGGCCGCACTCCCACAGCCGCGCCCCGTCGAGGTGGACCACCGCGTCCCGCTCCCGGGCCGCCTCCACCACCTCCGTCAGCTCCTCCCAGGACGGCAGCACGAACCCGGCGTCCCGCAGCGGCAGCTCCAGCATCAGCGTCCCGAACGGCTCCGGGAACTCCCGGACCTCCTCCGCGCTCGGCAGCCTCGGCCCGGACGTCGGGTGCACCGTGCGCAGCCCGCTCACCGCGCCCAGCGCCCCGCCCTCGTGCAGCTCCGGGTGGGACAGGGGATGCAGCGCCACCGTCGCGTCGCCCGTACCCCGCCCAGCACCGCAGGGCGACCTGCTGGGCCATCGTCCCGGTCGGGAAGAACGCCGCCGCCTCCAGGCCCAGCAGCCCGGCCACCCGCCGCTCCAGATCGGCGACGACCCCGCCCCCGTACACATCGGTCCAGTCCTCCGGATCGTGTACGGAAGCGGCGCCGGCCGCGAGCGCCGCCAGCCGCTCGCCCAGCGTGCCGTCCGCGCCCACCCGGGCCAGCACCCGCCGTGCCCCCCGCCAAGCGGTCAGCCTGCGCCGCCGCTGCTCCTGCTCATCCATCGTGGCCATGGGACGATCATCACCCGGACCTCCGACAGCGCGCCCGCCGATTTCCGTCCGGCAGGAGTCCGGACCGGAGTCCGGACCGGAAAGTTATCCACAGGCTGTGGGCGGCGGGGTAGCTCCGCCGAAACGCTGGCGTAGCATGCAGAGAAATCGTCCGGTACCCCCCGCGGACTGGAACGGAAGGCCATCGCCGCGTGAACGCATCAGTTTCGAAGGAACCCCTCGACGCGAGGGACCGCCCCGCCCGACTCACGGTCGGCGTCGTCGGTGCGGGCCGGGTCGGTCCCGCCCTCGCCGCGGCCCTCCAGCTGGCCGGGCACCGCCCGGTCGCCGTGTCCGGCGTCTCCGACGCCTCCCGGCGCCGCGCCGCCGAGCTGCTCCCCGACGTGCCCCTGGTGGAGCCCGCCGAGGTGCTGGCCCGCGCCGAGCTGGTGCTGCTGACCGTCCCCGACGACGTGCTGCCCACGCTGGTCGAGGGCCTCGTCGAGACCGGCGCCGTACGGCCGGGCCAGCTGCTCGTCCACACCTCCGGGCGGTACGGGACGCGTGTGCTGGATCCCGCGCTGCGGGCCGGGGCCCTGCCGCTCGCGCTGCACCCCGCGATGACGTTCACCGGCACCGCCGTCGACGTCCAGCGGCTCGCGGGCTGCTCCTTCGGCGTCACCGCCCCCGTGGAGCTGCGGCTCGCCGCCGAGGCCCTGGTCATCGAGATGGGCGGCGAGCCCGAGTGGATCGCCGAGGAGTCCCGCCCGCTCTACCACGCGGCCCTCGCCCTCGGCGCGAACCACCTGGTCACCCTGGTCGCCCAGTCGATGGAGCTGCTGACGAAGGCCGGGGTCGCCGCCCCCGACCGGATGCTCGGCCCGCTGCTCGGCGCGGCCCTGGACAACGCCCTGCGCTCCGGCGACGCCGCGCTGACCGGCCCGGTCGCCCGGGGGGACGCGGGCACGGTCGCCGCCCACATCGGCGAACTGCGCGAGCACGCCCCGCAGGCGGTGGCCGGATATCTCGCGATGGCCCGCGCCACGGCCGACCGGGCGCTCGCGCACGGCCTGCTCAAGGCCGAGCCGGCCGAGGACCTGCTGGTCGTCCTGGCCGACCAGGAGCGCCGCCCCGGTGGCCCCGGACCGGGGGAGACCCGATGACGATCATCAGCTGTACGGGATCCGGGGCAGCCCCGATGGCGAACATCAGTTGTGGCGGACCGGGGGAGGTCCGATGACGCGCACCGTCCGGCCCGCCCTCCTGCGCACCGCCGCCGAGCTCGACGCGCTGCCCCGCCCCGCCGGGGCCGAGCGGGCCGTCGTCATGACGATGGGCGCGCTCCACGAGGGCCACGCCGCCCTGATCCGCGCCGCCCGCGAAGCCGCGGGTGCGGACGGCCAGGTCGTGGTCACCGTCTTCGTGAACCCGCTGCAGTTCGGCGAGGCCGCCGACCTGGACCGTTATCCGCGCACCCTGGACAGCGACCTGGGGATCGCCGCGGCGGCGGGGGCCGACGCGGTCTTCGCCCCCGGTGCGGACGAGGTCTACCCCGGCGGCGAGCCCCAGGTCCGGATCACCGCGGGCCCCATGGGCGAGCGTCTCGAAGGCGCGGCCCGGCCCGGGCACTTCGACGGGATGCTCACCGTCGTCGCCAAGCTCCTCCACCTCACCCGGCCCGACGAGGCGTTCTACGGGCAGAAGGACGCCCAGCAGCTCGCCCTGATCCGCCGCATGGTCCGCGACCTGAACTTCGGCGTCCGCGTCACCGGTGTCCCCACCGTCCGGGACGCGGACGGCCTCGCGCTCTCCAGCCGCAACCGTTTCCTGTCCGCCGAGGAGCGGCACACCGCGCTCGCCCTGCCCCGCGCCCTGTTCGCGGCCCGCGACCGGCTCGTCGCCCAGCAGGCCCTGCACGAGCGGGCCCGGGCCACCGCACCCAGATCAGAAGTGGAAGAGTCTTCATCATGCAGGTCTGG
>NZ_NEUE01000034.1 GCF_002910905.1 Streptomyces sp. SM11
CCCGCGTCGGCGGGGGTGCCGATGGCGCCGGCAGCGCTGCCGGTTGCCATGGCGGACGTGCTCCCGCCCGTGGCGTTGCCGGTCACCGTCCGGTACTCGACGCCGTCGAGGCGGACCAGGACCCGGCCGTCGGCCGCCAGCAGGCTGGCGTCACCGCGCCGTACGCCGTCGGGGCCCGGTTCGGCACCGTCCAGCAGCACGAACGCGGTACGCGCGGGGTCGCCCCAGCGCGCCGCCCGGTCGATGGAGACCGGCAGGAAGGTGCCGGTCGGTGCCTCGGGGTCGGCGAGCGTGAGCACCGCCATGGCCTGGAGGGCGGCGTCGAGCGCCACCACCTCGGCCTCCAGGGGGCCGTCGGCCGGGATGCCGATGCGGGCCAGGACCCGGCGGGGACCGTAGTGGACCTCGGCGATCGACCGCAGCGGGGCCGTCAGCTCCATGCCCTTGGCGGCGAACCAGGCGTAGAGGCCCGCGGGCGCCAGGTCGCGGCCCAGTTCCGCACGCAGGGCGTCCAGGTCTGCCGGGACGGGCGCGGGCCCGGCCTGGGCGGCGCCGCTGGTGAGCCGGGCGATGGTGCGGCCGGCGTGCCGGAAGGCGGCCGGGCCAGTGCGGCCCGGCTCGTCCAGGTCGCTGGTCAGCGTGTGCGGGCCGCTCCCCAGGCCGGTGAAGGCGACGGCGCGCAGTTCGCCGGCCGCCCGCAGTCCGAGGGCAAGGGGCACGGCGCCGGGCACGGTGTCCTCGCCGAGCACGCGGTGTGCGCGCGAGAGCCTGCGCACGGCCTCGGCCACGTCCTCGCCCCGGGCATCGGCCGACGTGCCCGAGGGCGTGGTGGCGGCGGTGATGGTGGCGGCCGCGCCGAACGGGTACGGCGGCAGCGGTCGGCGGCGTACCGCCGGGTCCGGGTACACGGACGTCCAGTCGACGGCCTTGCCCACGGCGTGGCGCAGGGCGTGGACGCCGAGCCCGGCCGTCGCGCTCTCCACCACGGCAGAGCCGCGCACGACGGTGCCGGGGGCCCGGTCGGCGAGCCGCAGGGCGTGGTCCAGTCCGGCGCCGATCTCCTCGGCGGTGCCGCCGAGCACGGCGATCCGGTACGCCTGGTGGTCACGTCCGACGGCGCTGGAACGGCACAGTTCCCGCAGGCCGAAAGCGGTCTCCCCGCGTAGCAGGGCACTCGTGTCCGCGATGCGCCGCAGCAGGGCCTCCTGGGTGTGGCCGGAGAGGACGAGCAGGTGCTGGTCCGGGGCTCCGTCCGCGTGGGCGGCCTCGGCGGCCGGTCCGCCGCCGGTCCCGCCAGAGCGGTCGCCTCCGACGTACTCCTCGACGACGACGTGGGCGTTGGTGCCGCCCATGCCGAAGGAGCTGACGCCGAAGCGCCGCGGCCCTGCCGAGGTCCACTGGCGGGGCTCGGTCGGGATCTCGAACGGCCCGGTGGACAGGTCGAGGTGGCTGCTGGGCTTCTCGAACCCGGCGACCGGGGGGATCTCCCCGTGCTGCAGGCACAGCAGGGCCTTGACGAGTCCTGCGAGCCCGGCGGCGGGCTCCAGGTGCCCGATGTTGCCCTTGACGGCGCCGAGGTGGCACGGGCCCTCGCGGTCGGGGTCGCCGCCGAACACCTCGGTGAGGGCGGCGATCTCGATGGGGTCGCCGAGCCGGGTCGCGGTGCCGTGGGTCTCGATGAGGGAGATGTCGGCCGGGGCGAGCCCGGCGTCGTCCAGCGCCGCGCGGACGACAGCGGCCTGGGCCTCGCTGCGGGGCACGGGCAGGGCGCTGCCGCGCCCGCCGTGGTTGACGGCCGTGCCCCGGACGACGCCCCAGATCAGGTCGCCGTCGCGCTCCGCGTCCGCGAGCGGCTTCAGCAGGACGGCGAGGGCTCCCTCGCCGGGCAGGAAGCCGTCCGCGTGCTCGTCGAAGGGCTTCGGTAGGCCCTCCGACAGGGCGCCGAGCTGGCTGAGGCTGCGGTAGTACCACAGCGTCAGGCCGACCTGGCAGGCCGCCACGATCGCGGCGCCGCAGTGGCCGGCGCGCAGCGCGGCGACCGCCTGCTGGAGCGCGACGAGCGAGGACGAGCAGAGGGTGTCGACGGTCTGCGAGGGGCCGGTGAGGTCGAGGGCATAGGAGATCCGGTTGGCGAGCACCGCGTTCATGGAGCCGAGCGCGGTGTGCGGGCCCACGGTCTCCAGTCCCCGCGTGTCGCGGTGGTGGGTGTAGGTGGCGCCGACGAAGACGCCGATGTCGCGGCGGCCGGCGAGGCCGGCGTCGTCCCGCACCGCCCAGGCGTGCTCCAGCAGCAGCTTCTGCTGGACGTCCATCTCCTCGGCCTCGCGCACGGAGATGCCGAAGAAGGCCGGGTCGAACCGGTCGGCGCCGGAGAGGAAGGCGCCCTTACGGCAGTACGTACCCGTCATGCGGGGCCCGCGCTGCTCGTAGTGGGCGTCGACGTCCCAGCGTTCGGCAGGTACGTCGGTGAAGGCGTGGCCGCCCGCGCGCAGCAGCGGCCACAGCTCCGCCACGCCGCCGGGCGCGCCGGGGA
>NZ_NEUE01000035.1 GCF_002910905.1 Streptomyces sp. SM11
CCCTTCCCCAGGGCTCGGCCGACGGGCCGTCGGCAGGTCCGCACCCGCCCCCTTCACCCGCTCGGACCCCCGTCACCTGTCCGTACCGTTAGTGTGGGGCCCCGTCCGAGACGCGCCAACGCCCCGCCGGGGCGCGCGTGTACACCGATGCAGCCCCCGGGGATACGCCCCCGGACCCGGCCGGAGGGCCCGTACCTCGATGTCCGTGCACAGCCACTCCGCGGCGCCGAACGCGGCCGCCGCCCCAGAGTTCCCCCGGCACGTCGTCACCGCCGTGCTCGTCTCGCACGACGGCGCCCGCTGGCTGCCCGACGTACTGGCCGGGCTGCTCGGGCAGGAACGCCCCGTACAGAACGCCGTCGCCGCCGACACCGGCAGCGCCGACGACTCGGCCCGGCTGGTCACCGAGGCGCTCGGCGACGAACGCGTCCTGCACCTGGCACGCCGCACGAGCTTCGGTACGGCTGTCGACGAGGCGGCCCGCACGGCCGGTGTCCTCACCCCGGACGACCTGCCGTACCTCAAGCGCCCCGGCGGCTGGGACCCGGCCACCCGCACCTGGGTCGACGAGAACTACGACCTCCCCGAGCTGCCGCACGGCGAACCGGTCCAGTGGCTCTGGCTGCTGCACGACGACTGCGCACCCGAGCCGGACGCGCTCGCCGAGATGCTGCGGGTCGTCGACACCGATCGGCACGCCACCATCGTCGGACCCAAACTGCGCGGCTGGTACGACCGCAAACAGCTCCTGGAAGTCGGCGTCTCCATCGCCAACAGCGGACGCCGCTGGACGGGGCTCGACCGCCGCGAGCAGGACCAGGGGCAGCACGACCAGGTCCGTACCGTCCTGTCCGTCTCCTCCGCCGGCATGCTCATCCGCCGCGATGTCTACGAGGAGCTCGGCGGCTTCGACCGCGGGCTCCCCCTGATGCGCGACGACGTGGACCTGTGCTGGCGCGCCCACCTCGCCGGGCACCGGGTCCTCGTCGCCCCGGACGCCGTCCTGCGGCACGCCGAGGCCTCCGCCCGCGAGCGCCGCCCCATCGACTGCGCCGGCCGCTCGGTCGCCAGCCCGCACCGCGTCGACAAGGCGGGCGCGGTCTACACGATGCTCGTCAACGCCCGCGGCAAGGCCCTGCCCTGGGTCATGCTCCGGCTCGTCGTCGGCACCCTCCTCCGTACCCTCGCCTACCTCGTCGGCAAGGTGCCGGGACAGGCCCTCGACGAGGTCACCGGCCTGCTCGGCACCCTGCTGCGCCCCGGCCGCATCCTCGCAGCCCGCCGCAACCGCGGAAAGGGCGTCGTCGACGCGGCAGAGCTGCGCGCACTGTTCCCGCCGCCCGGCGCGACCGTCCGGGCCACCGTCGACCAGGTCGCGGGCAACTTCGGTGGCCGTACGGACGCCGACGCGGGCGGCTCGCGGCACGGGGCCGTCGAATCCGGGCCCGGCGGCGACGACGCCGACTTCCTCGAAGTCGACCAGTTCGCCCGCCTCAAGCGCATCGGCCGCAAACCGGGACCCGTCCTCTTCGCGCTGCTCCTGATCGTCTCCCTCGTCGCCTGCCGCAACCTCCTCAGTGGTGGCGCACTGGCGGGCGGCGCCCTGCTGCCCGCCCCCGCCGAGGCCGGTGCGCTCTGGGAGCGGTACGCGGACGCCTGGCACACCGTCGGCACGGGCGGTACCCAGACCGCCCCGCCCTACCTCGCCGTGCTCGCCGCCCTGTCGGCCCTGTTCCTCGGCTCGACCGGCCTAGCCGTCAGCGTGCTGCTGGTCTGCTCGATCCCGCTGGCCGGGCTCACCGCCTACTTCGCCTCCCGCCCGCTGCTGCCCTCCCGGCTGCTGCGGGCCTGGGCGAGCATCGCGTACGCCTTCCTGCCCGCCGCGACCGGCGCCCTGGCCACCGGCCGCCTCGGCACCGCCGTCCTCCTCGTCCTGCTCCCGCTGATCGCCCGCGCGGGCGTCGCCGCCCACGGGCTGCGCGTGGACAGCGCGGCGGGGGAGCGCGGCAGCTGGCGCGCCACCTGGGCGTACACGCTGCTGCTGACCGTCACCATGGCGTTCACCCCGATCGTCTGGCCGCTCGCCGTGGTCCTCGGGCTCGGCGTGCTGGTGCTGCGGCGCGGCGACATCACCGCGTACGGACTCCGCTTCGTCGCCGCGGTCGGCACCCCGGTGCTGGTCCTCGCCCCCTGGTCGATCGGCCTTCTGACGAACCCGTCCGCGCTCCTGACCGAAGCCGGCCTGGACATCGGTACGGGGACGGCTTCGGGCCTCGACCTGCTCGGCATCAGTCCCGGCGGCCCCGGTGCGGCGGGCGGTATCCTGCTCCTCGGTATCGTGCTGGCCGCGCTCGCCGCCCTGCTGCGCGAGGAGCGGCAGTTCGCCGTCCGCACCGCCTGGGCGGTCGCGCTCGTCGGCTTCCTCTTCGCCGCCGTCGCCAACGGATCCACCTGGGCTGGACCCGCCACCCTCGTCCACGGCACCGCCCTGATCGCCGCCGCCTTGGTGGGCGCGGACGGGGCCCGTATCCGGGTCGCCGAGCAGAGCTTCGGCTGGCGCCAGCCCGTCGCCGCACTGATCGCGCTGGCCGCCGGACTGGCCCCGGTCCTGGCCGCGGTCGGCTGGATGATCGGCGGCGCGGACGGCCCCCTGGAGCGGCGCGACCCCGTCCAGGTGCCCGCCTTCGTGGCTGAGGAGAGCACCACCCGCGACCAGCCGCGCACCCTCGTCCTGGGCGGCACCTCGTCCGACTCCGTGGCGTACAGCCTGGTCCGCGGTTCGGGCGCCCGCCTCGGCGACGGCGAACTCACCGAGGCCGTCGGCGGCAACAGCCACCTCGACAAGGTCGTCGCCAACCTCGTCGCCGGCTCCGGCGCCGACCAGGGCGGCCAGCTCAGCGGCTTCGCGATCCGCTACGTCCTCGTCCGGGACGGAGCACCGCGCGAGATGAGCCGGGTCCTCGACTCGACCCCCGGCCTCAGCCGCCTCAGCCAGCTCGACGGCAGCGCCCTGTGGCGGGTGGACCGCCAGGTCGCCCGCGTCATGATCACCCCCGCGTCCGGTGAGGGCGAGCACCTTCCGGTCGGTTCGGCCGCCGTCGAGGCCCACTCCGAGATCCCGTCCGGCGAGGCGGGCCGCGTGCTGCGGATCGCGGACGCCGCCGACCCGGGCTGGACGGCCACCCTGGACGGCAAGCCCCTGACCCGCAAGACCGTCGACGGCTGGGCCCAGGGCTTCGAACTGCCCGCGGCCGGCGGCCGCCTGGACCTCACCCACGACGCCCCGATCACGCACACCGCGTGGATCTGGGCGCAGGCCGGGCTGCTCGTGGTCCTGGTGGTCATGGCCCTGCCGGGCCGCCGCCGGGAGATCGACGACGACCTGCCCGAGGAGGCGCTCGCCGTCGCCAAGCTGCACTGACACCCGCGTCCGCATTCCGCCTCGCGAC
>NZ_NEUE01000036.1 GCF_002910905.1 Streptomyces sp. SM11
CGGCCCCGGAAGCAGGACGCCGCGGCCGCGGCGTCCTGCTTCCGGGGCCGGGTGCGCTCCTGCTGCCGGGCCGCCAGTGGCTGCCGGCCTTCGTGGGAGGTGGGGTGCTCCGTCACGCGTGGGATTCCGTCCGTCCGGGCCGGTTGTATGAGGCAGTCGCCTCGTGGGGCGCTACTGTGCCCCGGCAAGCGCGGGAAGAACAACGGCTGTCACCGGATGCCCCCGATAAGAGGGCCGAAACCGAGCGCCGCGGAGATGGCCGACAGGCGACCCCTCCGGCGGCGGACGCGCCGAGCGGGCAGCGGACAGCGTGCACGTCTCCACCCCCTCGTGATGGCTCCCGCGACCGAGCGGAACGTCCGGGTCCGTGGCCCGTCGCTCCGCACGACCGGTGTGATGACTTGTGGTCAGTTCCGGTGTGGTGCCCGCTGGTTGCGGCGCTCGTCCCTTCATGCGGCCGGGCCTGCCGACCGGACCGCCCGAAGGGTCTCTCCAGGGTCTCACGACGGCATACGGGCAGGGGTGCGGTCCCAGTCATCCGGCAGCGGCGGCACCTGCCACCGCGGATCGGGCCGCCAGTGCTCCCAGCCGTCCCGGAACGGCGACCCCCACCCGGTGATCACCTCGACCGCCGCGAGGCCCGCCTCCCGGACCCGCCGCGCGGTTTCCCGGTCCATCAGGCCGACGTACTGCGCCTGTGCGAACTCGTCCTCGTCGAGCCACTTCCAGCTCCGGTCGGGGTTCACGGAGATGTCGAGAAAGTGATCCTCGGAGTCCACCCCTCCGGACCACCGGGTCAGGGGCTCCTCCAGATTCACGTACCAGTTGCGGAACATCCAGCCGCGGTCCCAGAACAGCCACACCGACCACGGGTCCCCGGGCCGGGCCAGCTTCAGCACCCCGGAGCCGAACCAGGTCGAGCGGGCCGTGGTGCGCGGCGCGGTGTAGCGGGTGGCCAGTGGCTCGGCGTGCACCTGGGTGCCGTCGGCCAGCACCGGCCGCACGCATTCGGTGCCGGGCGCCATCCAGACGGCGAGCAGCTCGTCGGTGTCCTGGACGACGGTCACCGGACGGCAGATGTGCACGGGCGGGGCGCCGGCTGTCCGGTGGGCCCGGCCGTTGTCGCGGTAGCGCCAGAGGATCCGGTCCCCCGGCGCCCAGCGTGCGTACTCTCCCGTACCTGTCATGGAGGGATCTTACGGAGCGCTCCCACCGGCCCGCTGCGACTCAGGTCACCCGGTTCTGATCCGCCGGGCACCCCCAGGTGTCACCGGGCGCCCCGCCCCGCCCTCACGGACGCGTCATCCGCAGCACGTCCAGCGCCTCGTCGAGCTGCTCCGGCGTCAGGTCTCCGCGCTCCACGTAGCCCGAGGCCAGGACCGTCTCGCGGATCGTCGTCCCGTCCCTGAGGGACCTCTTGGCGACCTTCGCCGCCTCCTCGTAGCCGATGTACTTGTTGAGCGGGGTCACCACGGACGGCGAGGACTCGGCGTAGGCGCGGGCCCGCTCCACGTCGGCGGTGATGCCGTCGACCGTTCGGTCCGCCAGCAGCCGGGAGGCGTTGGCCAGCAGCCGTACGGACTCCAGCAGGTTCTTCGCGATGACCGGGAGCATCACGTTGAGCTCGAAGTTGCCCGCCGCGCCGGCCGTGGCGACCGTCGCGTCGTTGCCGGTGACCTGCGCCGCGACCATCAGGACCGCCTCGGGGATCACCGGGTTGACCTTGCCCGGCATGATCGACGAGCCGGGCTGGAGGTCGGGCAGCGCGATCTCGGCGAGTCCGGTGCGCGGGCCCGACGCCATCCACCGCAGATCGTTGCAGATCTTCGTCAGGGAGACGGCGACGGTGCGCAGCTGGCCCGAGGTCTCCACCAGGCCGTCCCGCGCGCCCTGCGCCTCGAAGTGGTCGCGGGCCTCGGTGAGCGGCAGCCCGGTGGCGTCCGCGACCTCCGCGATCACGGCCGGGGAGAAGCCGGGCGGGGTGTTGATGCCGGTGCCCACCGCCGTACCGCCCAGGGGCAGTTCGGCGAGCCGGGGCAGCGATGCGCGCAGCCGTTCCACGCCGTAGCGGATCTGCGCCGCGTAGCCGCCGAACTCCTGGCCGAGGGTGACCGGGGTGGCGTCCATCAGATGTGTACGGCCGGACTTCACGACCTCCGCGAATTCGGCCGATTTCCGCCCCAGGGATTCCGCCAGGTGGTCAAGGGCGGGGATCAGGTCGGCGGTGACGGCGGCGGTGGCCGCGATGTGGATGGAGGACGGGAAGACGTCGTTGGACGACTGGGAGGCGTTCACATGGTCGTTGGGGTGGACCTCGCGGCCGAGTCGCTCGGTGGCGAGGGTGGCGATCACCTCGTTGGTGTTCATGTTGGACGAGGTGCCCGAACCCGTCTGGAACACGTCGACCGGGAAGTGCTCGTCCCAGCGGCCCGACGCGACCTCGGCCGCGGCCTCCTGGATCGCGGCGGAGATGTCCGGATCCAGTACCTTCAGCTCGGCGTTGACCTTGGCCGCCGCGCCCTTGATCCGGGCCAGCGCCTCGATGTGCGCCCGCTCCAGACGCTGCCCCGAGACGGGGAAGTTCTCCACCGCCCGCTGGGTCTGGGCACGCCACTTGGCGCTTGCGGGGACCCTCACCTCACCCATCGAGTCGTGCTCGGTCCGGAACCCGTTGTCGCCGGATGTGGCACCTGACGTGTCGTCCATGGTGTTTAAACCTCCTGAAAAAGATGAGCACTTCTCTTGTTCTATGTATTCCCAAGTCGCCTACCGGCCAGTAAATACCGTGGGTAACCACTTACCGGGAGGCACAATGAGGCGCACCAGCACCAGACTTCGAGGGCTCCGAAGCCTTCGCCGGCTCCGCTGTACGGTCGCAGCCACCGTCGCTCTCGCGGCAGCCGTCGGCGGTATGGCCGCCGCCGGACCCGCGGGCGCGACGGAGTCGGGTACCAGCTCTATCGCATCCACCCCTCTCCCGCCCGCGCTGGAAGCCGTCCGGGCCGCCGAGGCCACCCAGCTGTACGGGAGCCCCGCCGAGCGGCCGCTCGGCGACCGCAGGACCGGACTGATCTCGCTCGGCGACAGCGAGATCTCCGGCGAGGGCGTCGGCACCTACGACCCCGGCACCAACGGGCCGGACAACTGGTGCCACCGTTCTCCGGACGCCGCCATCCACCGCACGGGCATCGCGGCCGACGTCACGTACAACGTCTCGTGCTCCGGCGCCTATACCGGGAACATCAAGATCGGCGGAAACAAGCAGTACGCCGACGAGCTCGTACAGAGCGACAGCCTCGCGATCAAGGCCCGCAACACCCGGATCAAGATGATCGTCCTGGTCGCCGGGGCCAACGACGACCTCCAGTTCGGCCCGGTCATGACCGACTGCGTGGTCCGCTACATCAGCCTCCAGGGCCCCTGCGAGCCGAAGTACGCGGGCGGCTGGCAGGCCCGGGTGGACGCACTGGTCCCCAAGGTCGAGCAGACCGTCCGCGACCTGCGCACCGTCATGACGGACGCCGGGTACGCGAACAGCGACTACAAGCTCGTCCTGATGGGCTACCCGAGCCCGATCGGCCCGGACTTCCGCGACAACCCGAAGTTCCCCGGCAAGCTGATCTGCGGCGGACTCGGCTACGACTCCGACACCGTCTGGGGCCGCAACACCGCCGTGCCCGCCTTCCAGGTCGGCATGCGCAAGGCCGCCGCCACCACCGGGGCCTCCTACCTCGACAACTCCAGGCTCTTCCACGGCCACGAGGTCTGCACCGAGAGCGCCTGGGCCAGAGGCCTCTACATCGACCTGAGCAAGCCGGGCCTGCCCGACGAGAACTCGGTCCGGCAGTCCTTCCACCCCAACGCGGCCGGTCACCGGGCCTTCGCCAGCTGCCTCACCCAACTGTACGAATCCGGGCTGCGCGAGGCGAGCTGCGCCGACCCGGCGAGCACCGGGAACCCGGTCCTGACGGGCGCTGCCTGGGACGACCTGTTCACCCCGCTGAAGAACGAGGCGACCGGCACCTGTGTGGACGTGCCCGCCTCGGTCACCCGTAACGGCACGGCCATCGGCGGCTGGGACTGCCACGGCGGGCGCAACCAGAACTGGTGGTACGACGCCGGTTCCCAGACGGCCCGCACCGCGCTGAGCCACGACCGCTGCCTGGACGTGCCGGGCGCCGAGTACAACCCCGGCGCCACGCTCATCGTGTGGAACTGCTCGGGCGCGGCCAACCAGAAGTTCGTCCAGCAGGCCGGCACCGTCCGCCCGGCCGCCGCGACCGGCCTGTGTCTGACGCTGGCGGGGGCCAAGGACCCGCTCAGGCTCCAGACGTGCGACGGCAGCGCGAAGCAGCGCTTCGTGTAACCACCGCGTGCGAAGGGGCGGCCGCCGTGGCGCGGCCGCCCCTTCGTCACGCCTCCCGAGCCAGCGCCTCGGACAGCGCCCCCAGCGTCGGCGTCAGATACAGCTGACGCAGCGGCACTCCGGGCAGACCGCGCTCCCGGGCGAGCGTGCCGATCCGGATCGCGTACAGCGAATTGCCGCCCAGGTCCCAGAAGTCGTCGTCCGGGCCGACCGCCTCGACGCCGAGGACGTCCCGCCAGATACCGGCGAGGACGGCGGCCGGGGCGTCGGGAGCCTCGGGTGCTGGAGGTGCGGGTCTCGCGGGCCGGCCCGCTCCGGGCGCGGGCAGCCGGTCCGGGTCCAGCTTGCCGTTCGCGGTGAGGGGGAGGGCCGGCAGCACGGTCACCGTCGCGGGCACCATGTGCGGGGGAAGCAGCCGGGCCGCCCGCTCCCGCACGGGGCCGGGACCCTCGCCCGACCCCGGGGCCGGGACCACATACGCGTCGATCCGCACGCCCGCCGCGTCCCCGCCCTCGCCGCCGCTCACGGTGACCGCCGCCGCCGACACCGCCGGGTCCTCCAGCAGCACGTGCCGGATCTCGCCCGGCTCGATCCGGAAGCCCCGCACCTTCACCTGGTCGTCGATCCGGCCCAGATGCTCCAGGGTCCCGTCGGGCAGCAGCCGCCCCAGATCCCCGCTGCGGTAGAGCCGCCCGGCCCCGTGCGGGTCCGGGACGAAGCGTTCGGCGGTCAGGGCGGGCCGGTTCAGATAGCCGAGCGCCACGCCCGCCCCGCCCACCTGGATCTCCCCGGGCGCACCCGGAGGCACCGGCCGCCCGCGTGGGTCCAGGACCCGCACCGACCAGCCCGGCAGGGGCCGTCCCACCGACCGCGATCCGGCGAGCGCCTCGCGGCGGGTCACCGTGGCCGCCGTGACATGGACCGTGGTCTCGGTGATCCCGTACATGTTGACCAGGCGGCAGCGGTCCTCCGGGTACCGGTCGAACCAGTCCAGCAGCGGACGGGCGTCCAGCGGCTCGCCGCCCAGCACCACCAGCCGGAGTGCGGACAGCCCGCCGGCCGCCCGGTCGGCCGCCGCGAGCTGGGTGAACGCCGACGGGGTCTGGCTGAGCACGCTCACCCGCTCCCGGACCAGCAGCGCGTGGAAGTCCTCCGGTGAGCGCGAGGTCCAGTGGTCCACGACCACCAGCCGCCCGCCCGTCAGCAGCGCGCCCCAGATCTCCCACACCGAGAAGTCGAACGCCGCCGAGTGGAAGCACGTCCAGGTGTCGCCGGGGGAGAGGGCGAAGTCGTCGCGGACGGCGTCGACGAGGGCCGTCACATTGGCGTGCGGGACGAGGACCCCCTTGGGACGGCCGGTCGAGCCCGAGGTGTGGATCACGTACGCGGGGGCATCGGCCTCCTGCCGTTCCGTGGCGGAGCGGCGCGGGTGGCCGGTGAGGACGGCCGGGTCCTCGACCGTCAGCCGGACCCCCGCGTCCCGCGCGGTGCGCTCCCGGCGGTCCGCCGGATGCTCCGGGTCCAGCGGTACGTAGACGGCGTCCGCCTTCAGGACGCCGAGCATCGCTGTCACCAGGTCGGTCGAGCGGGGAAGGCAGAGACCGACGAGGTCACCGGGGCGGACGCCGTGGGCGTACAACCCGTCGGCCAGCACTTCGGCCCGGTCGTTCAGTTCGGCGTACGAGAGGGTGGTGGGCCCGGCGGTGAGTGCGGGGGCGTCCGGGCGGATGGCGGTCTGTGCGGCGAAGACCTCGTCGATGCGGAGGGGGCGGGATCGGGGGGCCGGGGTCGTGCGCGGTGCTCCCAGGGCCAGTTGCAGCGCGGACTCGGCCTCACTCAGCGGATCCAGCGCAGCGAGCGGTGTGCTGGACGGGCTGGTCAGCAACGCGTCTTGTACGCGTCTCACTTGACGGCACGGCACGGGGAGTCGGCCGGGGCCGGTCGGCAGCGTGGCCGGCCCGCCCTCCTCATCCGCCACCAGGCCGAGCGCGGGCGGTTCGTCGCCCTCCGCCGGGACGACCGGCTCGGTGGCGATCAGGTCGGCGACCGTACGGCCGGGCGACAGGTCCGCCCCGAACACCGCGTACCCGTCGAGCGCCCCCAGCGCGTACCGAGGCCGGTCCCGGGCCGGTACGGGGACGGCGACGCGCACCGAGACCGCGCCCTCGTGCCGCCCGGCGGTCAGCGCGAGCGCCGAGGCGAGGCGCCGGGTCTCCTCGTCCAGACGAAGGTCCGGGCGGGCCCCCGGGGGGCGCGGCCCGTCGAGCGGCGACACCGCCTCCGGGGGCAGCTCGCCCCGCAGCACCCGGGCGACGAGCCGCAGCGAGCGGGCGTCCAGCGCGGCTCCGTCAGCGGTCAGCACGAGGTCCGGGCCGACGTCGGGGCCCTCGGGGCCGAGGTCCGGTCCGGCCGTGTCC
>NZ_NEUE01000037.1 GCF_002910905.1 Streptomyces sp. SM11
CGCCCTCGACCGCTCCACCCCCGCCGTTCACGAGGTCGTGCGCCTCTTCGAGACGGCCACCGGCACCCCGCTCGCCGAGTTCTCCGGCGAACTGCTCCGCATTCTCTCCGGGGTCGCCCTCGCCATCGCGCTGCGCGACCTGGGGCTGCCCAGCGGCGCCGTCGACCTCCCGCCCGGCTGGGAGGCGGTCGCCGACTTCGTACGGGGCGGCCTGCCACTGGAGCAGGCGCTCGGCGAGGTCCTGCGGCGCGCTGGCGACCCGGCCCGCGACGCCGGACACCCGGACACCGCCGCCTCCGGCACCGGCGGCCCCGACGTCGGCGCGCGCCTGGCCGGGGCACACGACGAGCGGACCGCCGCGACCGTACTGGCCGCGATCGCCGCCGAACTGTTCGAGGCTGGATGCGACATCGACTGGGCCACGTTCCAGAAGAGCACCGGCGCCGCCGCGTGGAGCAAGCGCCTGCTGCCGGTCGCCCAGTCGCGCGGACGCGCCCGGGACCTCGCTGAGCCGCTGCGGTCCGCCGAACCGGGCTCGCCCGCCGAGCTGGTGGCCGACGACGGACCCGCCGGATACACCTACGCCCGGGTGTTCGGGCCCGGCGAGGTGCCCATCGCCCAGCACTCCGTGTACCGCACGCTGATGCTCCCGGGCGTCGCCTGGTTCGACTTCCTGCGCGAGGGCGCCGCCCTGCGCGGCGAGCTGTTCCACGGCGCGACGGACGTCCTCTTCCACCGCCCCCTCATCCCCGTCGGGGCGCGCCGCGTGGTCGGCCGGGTCGATGGGGACGGGCGGTTCCGGGTGGAGGACGGCGAGACCGGCGACGTCTTCGTCACCGGCCGCCTCGCCACCCGTGCCGAGCCGGCGCCCCGCCTCCCGGTCGTCGCTCTGCTTGCCGACTGCGCCGGCTCCGCCCTCCACGCGGGCTCCGGCATGTACCGGTGGCTGCGGCGCATCGGCTACCACCACGGGCGCTACTACCGGAACATCTCCTGGGTGGCGAGCCTGCCGGACGGCGGCACCCTCGCCCGGATCGAGGGCCCCCGCCAGCGGGAGCTGAACCCGCCCGGCGTCCAGCTCTTCCCGGGCCTCCTGGACAGCGTGACCGTGGCGGCCATCGACCCGGCCAACCCGGTCTTCGGCACCGTCGATGCCTCCGCGTTCATCCCGCTGTCGGTCGGCCGGCTCGACGTCCTGGGCCCGCTGGACGACGCCGCGTACGTCCGTACCGAGATCGCCTTCTGGAACGACGAGGCGTGCCGGGTAACCCAGACCGTCACCGACGAGTCGGGCACGCCGCTGCTGGTCTTCGGCGACATGTCCTCCAAGCGCGTCCCGGCGATGGCGTTCCGCGAGGACCCCGCCATCGACGCCACCGCCACGAGGCCCGCCCCGGCCGCCGAGCCCGTCCCCGGCGCTGTCGCACCGCTCCC
>NZ_NEUE01000038.1 GCF_002910905.1 Streptomyces sp. SM11
GCCGCCGGCCTCGCCCCCGGAGCCCCGCGCGCCGACGGGGGTGCCGATCCGGAGCCGGCCACCCCGCAGGGCGAGAAGGGCCCGCTGAAGGGCACCAGCGCCTCGGGCCCGCCGTCCGCCGGAGCGGCCGCGCCCAGGACGACCCGGGCCGACATCATCAACCGGGCCAAGAGGTGGGTGTCGGCGAAGGTCCCGTACAGCATGGAGAAGTACTGGTCGGACGGCTACCGTCAGGACTGCTCCGGCTATGTGTCGATGGCCTGGAACCTCGGCACCAACGAGTGGACCGGCAGCCTCGCTGCCCACGCGACCAGGATCGCCCGCGCCGACCTCCAGCCCGGCGACATCCTCCTCTTCCATAACCCGGCCGACCCCGCCAAGGGCTCGCACGTCACGATCTTCGGCGGCTGGACCGACTACAGGCGCACTCATTACGTCGCCTACGAGCAGGCGAGCCCGCGGACGCGGAAGCAGTCGACACCCATGGCGTACTGGAACAACTCCAGCCGTTACGTTGCCTACCGATACAAAGGGGTCACGGGCGGATCGCCCGGTTCCGGCTCCTCCACCGCCTTCCCCGGGGTCAAGCAGTTCGGCCCGGGCGCCAACAACAAGTACGTCACCCAGCTCGGCCGGATGCTGGTCCAGCGGGGCGGCAAGCGCTTCTACGCGGTCGGCCCCGGGCCCGTGTGGGGAAGAGCGGACCAGCGCGCGACCCAGGCGTTCCAGCAGGCGCAGGGCTGGAGGGGAAAGGAGGCGGACGGCATCCCGGGCCCGGACACCTGGCGCCTGCTGACCACCGGCGGCGGACGGAACATTCCCGCCGCCGGCGCGGGCGGCAGCCCGAATACGGCCGTGGCGTTCCCCGGACGCGGCTATTTCAAGCCGGGTCAGTCCAACAGCCATGTCGACCGGCTCGGCAAACAGTTGGTGAAGAAGGGATACGGCAAGCACTACGTGTCGGGCCCCGGCCCGCTCTGGACCGAGGCCGACCGCCGCAACGTCGAGGCGTTCCAGCGGGCCCAGGGCTGGCGCGGCGGTGCGGCCGATGGTTACCCGGGGCCGGAGACCTGGCGCCGGCTCTTCGCGTGACGGACGTGACGGAAAGGAATCGGGAACCGGTGACCCCCAACGACGACCAGACCCCCCGGACCACCCCCACCCCCACAGCTGCCCCCACCCCGCACTCCCCGGACGACCAGCTCCCACCGTCGCTCTTCGCCCCGCCGGGCAAGGGAAGCCCGCCCCCGCTGTTCGGCCCGGTCGCCGACAGGGCGGCGCGCCCGCTGGACGGCGGGTTCCCGTCCCGGCCGGACGCCGAGCCTGCGCCTGTGCTGTCCGGACGCGCGGACCGGGGGTCCCCGCCGCCGCTCTTCGGCCCCGTCGCCGAC
>NZ_NEUE01000039.1 GCF_002910905.1 Streptomyces sp. SM11
CGGCCCGTGCGGGGCGGCGGCCACCGCGAGCACGGCGTACCGGCCCTGCTCCGGCAGGCCCAGCATCGCGGCCGCCTCGGCGAGGTCCGCGATCCGGGCGGTCCCGTCCAGCAGGGCGGCGACCATGAGCCGCTGCCGGTTCTCGCGCCGCCAGGACAGCCGCCGCTCGGCCTGCCGGTAGGCGTCCGCGACGATCCCGCAGTGCTCGTCGACGAAGTTCCACACATCGGCGGCGACATGGACGAGCAGCCGGACGCCGTCGGGGTCGCGCCGGGCGGTCTCGTCCACGAGGTCCTGCCAGACCATCGCACCGCCCAGCCGGAAGGCGTGCAGGACGGCGTCGAGCGGTACGCCCTGCTCGGCGCGGATCTCACCGATCCAGCGGGAGGTGCGGTGGGCGGGCTCCCGGAACTCCCTGGGCTGGATCAGGGAGCCCACGTTGTGCCGCAGCGAGTGGTGGACCTCCTGCCAGACCTCGGCCCGGTCGGACTCGATGGCCGCCCGGTAGCCGGGCTCCTGGGCGTACAGGGCCTCGACGAGCCGGTCGGTGAGGGCCGGCAGCGACGCGACGAGGACCCGGGCGGCCCGGTGCAGCACCTCCACGGCCTCGCGGCCGGCCAGGGACCGGAAGCGGTGCGGCAACGGCGTTGCCGGGGGCGGGCCGTGCAGCGCCCCGATCCGCGGACGTACGACCTGTGGCATGGCAGCCTCCACCGGGATTCGGCCGGCCGCGCGAGCGGCGGGCCCGGTGCACCCGGCCCGGGCGGGGCGCGAGCGCGTCGACACGATCCTGACGCCCGCAGAATGGCATACCGCCCAGTCGGTACCTAGAGGTCTGCGCGGAACTCGTCATCACGGTCCGGCAACCTCCCGGCCTCCTGGAGGTTTCCTCAGGGCGCCAGCAGCCGGGCCAGTTCGGTGCGGGAGCGGATGCCGAGGGCGGCGAAGACGTTACGGAGGTGGTGGTCGACCGTGCGCGGGCTGAGCGACAGCCACTGCGCCACTTCGCGGTTGGTGGCCCCTTCCGCGACGTAGCGGGCGATGCGCTGCTGCTGGGGGGTGAGCGCCGCCAGCGGTTCGCCCACCGGGTCCCGTCGCGCGGCAACCGGCTCGCCCGCCGCCCGCAGCTCCCCGGCCGCCCGGTCCGCCCACGCGCGGGCCGAGCAGCGCTGGAAGGCGACCAGGGCGTCGCGCAGCGGGCCGCGGGCCTCGCGGGTACGCCGGCGGCGGCGCAGCCACTGCCCGTACAGCAGCTGGGTGCGGGCCCGTTCGAAGTCGCCGCCCGCC
>NZ_NEUE01000001.1 GCF_002910905.1 Streptomyces sp. SM11
CTGCTGCGCCGTCTCGGCCCCGGATCGCCGCTGCTGCCGGTCGCCGCCCGCACCCTGGCCGGCTGCGCGCTCGCCGGGTACCTCTGCGCCGCCCTCGGCGTCGGCCGCCCCTACTGGGCGATCGTCACCGCCGCCTCCCTCTGCCAGGCCAACATCACCCTGTCGTGGAACCGGACCCTCCAGCGCACCCTCGGCAATCTCCTGGGGGTGCTCGTCTTCGCCGCCGTCCTGCCGGTGTCCCGGATCAGCCCGCTCGCCCTCGTCTGCTGCTGCCTCTTCCTCAGCTTCGCCGCCGAGGCCCTCATCACCCGCAACTACTGGCTCGGCTCCGTCGCGGTGACCCCGATGGCCTTGCTGGTCCTGGAGTTCGGCGGCGCCCACCCGGCCGGCGAGCTGATCGGCGACCGGGTCCTGGACACCGTCCTCGGCGCGGTCGCCGGCTTCCTGGCCGCGACGCTCGTCACCAACCGGCGGGCGACGGGGCGGGTCGAACGGGCGTTGGAGGCCACCCGCCGGGCCCGGGCCGACGCCGAACGGACCGGCACCGACCCCGGGGCCGCCCCCGCCGAACGGGACCGGGCACGCCGGACGCTCACCGCGAGCCTCGTCGAACTGCGCGAGGCGGGTGACACCGCGGCGGGCGAATGGTGGCAGCGCGCCCTGCCCGAGCACTGCCTTCTCGCGGCCGAGCAGGCCGGACACCGTACGCTCGCCGCGACAGCACAACGGCGCGGGCCCACGGTCCACGCCCCTTCGATCGGAGCGGAGTGACCGACGACATCGTTGCCTCGGTGGTCCGGCAGTGGCAGGCCGTCAACCCCGGGCTCGACACCGGACCGATGGAGATCATCGGCCGGATCAACCGCTGCGCCGCCCTGCTCCAGCAGGCGGAGGACGCCCCGCTGCGCTCCGCCGGACTGACCCGCGCCGAATTCGACCTGCTCGGCGCCGTACGCCGGACCGACCGGGAGCTGACCCCCGGCGAGCTGGCCCGCGAGACCTTCTCCTCCGGAGCCGCTGTCACCAAGCGGCTGCGCGCCCTCCAGGACCGCGGACTCGTCGACCGCCGGGGCGACGACCGCGACCGCAGGGTCGCCCATGTCCGCCTCACCGACCAGGGCCGGGCCCTGGTCGACCGGCTGCTGCCCGAGCAGCTCGCCTACGAACGCACGGTGCTCGCCGGCCTCGACGAGGGGGGTCGCGACGAACTCGGTTTCCGGCTGAGCGAGTTGCTCGTCCAGCTGGAGGGGCGGCTCGGCGGGGCCCGACGCTGACCCGGCGGCCGACTCAGCCGGGGAGCGTGGGGGCCGGCAGTGCGGCCGACTCCCCGAGCAGAGCCGCCCGTTCGGCCGTCGCGGCCTCGTCGGAACGGTCGGCGGGGGCGGCGGCCACCAGAGCGAGCCGGTCCCGCCAGCTGGACCCGCCCAGGGAGACGGCGACCGCGGTCATGCCGGTGACCGACTCGCTCCGGCTGACCGCGTGTCCCCTGCGCCGGATCAGCGCCAGCTCGTCCAGCAGGGCCGTACGCGAGGTGAGGGTGTGCGGCGTCAGCGGCTCCAGGTCCTCCCGCGGATACAGCGCGCACACCTGGTCCGCCGTCATCCGGGACAGCAGCAGCTTGCCGCCCGCCTCCGCGTGGGCCGGTCCGGTCCACCCCAACTCCAGGGCCATCCGTACCGGATGGGCCGACTCGCGGCCGTCGGTGACGACGACCTGGTCGCCGATGAGCGCCACACTGTGCACGGTTTCGCCCGTCCGCGCGACGGCGTCCTCCAGCACCGGCCGCAGCTGGTCGCGGGCCGCCCGGCCGAACCCCGCGGGGCGGCCGAGCCGCACCAGCTCCGGACCCGCCGCGTAGCCCCGCCCCGATGTGTCACGGATGGCGAACCCCCGGTTCTCCAGGGTGCTCAGCACCCGGTGTGCCGTGGACCGGCCGACGGACAGCTGCTCGGCGGCCTCGCTGACGGTGAGGGCGTCATGGGTGAGGAAGAGCCGCAGGGCCCGGAGTCCCGTGTCCAGCGATGCGATCGTGTAGTCGCCGGCCGTCATCATGCTCATGTTCCCGCCCGATCCTTCTCGTCACCGTCGGTGTGCCGCCGCCCGACATGATTCCCGGTCCGGAGCCGCCGTGCCGGGCGGTCGGAGCGTACGCGGCGGAAGGCGTCCGTATACGCGTCAGCACGGCGCCTTTTGGTGCCACCCGCTCGTCGGTCAGGAATCTGCACCTTTCGATCCGGTTCGATCACCTGTGCCTCTGTCCTGCTCTGCGGGACGAGAGGGTGGAGCTGCGCGATGAATTGCACCTTAAGGTGCTTTTGCGTGGGAGGTACGTGCCGGTGTCCGGGGCGACGGGCCCCGCAGGAGGGCAACTTCCGGGGTCTGTCACTCCCCGCGCACGCTCCACAGCGCTGAGTGCAAAACCTGGTGAGTGTATTCCTCTCGGCGGGCTTCCGCAGGGGGTTGGGTGAATATGCCGAAGCACTGTTCTGATCTGGCTAAGCTCACGCGCAGTGAAGTCGAGTTGAGATGAATTCGAGCACTTGTTCCGAGTCTCCGCTCACGTGCGCATACATCCCGGAATCAACCGCCAGAGGGTTTTAGATGGTCCGTGTTGAATCACCGCCGACCGACAGAGAAATTCCCGTCGTCCGCGTAGTCCTGCTGCCCGTGGCCCTGCTCCTCGGCGCCACCGCAGCCGGATCGGCCCTGGTCGTACCGGCCGCGCGGATACCAGTCGCCGTGTGCGGCGCGATCACCACGCTCGTGGTCGCCGTACTCACCGTGGCGCTGCACCGCCGCCGGCGCGCCACGCGCGTCCAGCGCGCGGAGTACGAACAGCGCATCGCCTACCTGGAACACCGCATCCTCTCGCACGACGCCGAGACGGTACGGCTCACCAAGGAAGTCATGCCCGCCGCCATCCGGCGGCTGCGGGTGGGCAACTCGCCCGAAGAAGTGATGCGCGACATCGTCGACGCGGACGTGGCCAACCGCCATCTGCCCAAGGCGCTGCGCGAGCAGATCTACCAGGTCCTCGAAGTCATCGACAACGAGGAGGCGCGGCGTGACTCCGCTCAGCGCGCCTTCGTCAGCGTCGCCCGCCGCGTCCAGGCGATCGTGCACCGCCAGGCCAGCGAACTGCGGGAGATGGAGGACCACTACGGGCGCAACCCCGAGGTCTTCGACGACCTGCTGCGCATCGACCACGGCACCGCGCTGATCGGCCGCCTCGCCGACTCCATCGCCGTGCTCGGCGGCGCCCGTCCGAGCCGCCAATGGCCCAAGCCGGTACCCCTGTTCAGCGTGCTGCGCGGCGCGATGTCCCGCATCCTGGAGTACCAGCGCGTCGATCTGCACTCGATCGCCAAGGTCGCCATCGTCGGCACCTCGGTCGAACCGCTCATCCACGCCTGCGCCGAACTCCTCGACAACGCGACCCGCTACTCGCCGCCCCAGACCCGGGTGCACGTCACCGCGGTCGAGGTGCAGACCGGCATCGCCATCGAGATCGAGGACGGCGGCGTCAGCCTCAGCGAGGAGGCCCGCGCCCGGGCCGAGAACATGCTCGCCCAGGCCCAGGCCGGCATCAACATGAACGACCTCGGGGAGTCCCCGCGCCTCGGCATGGCCGTCGTCGGCCGGCTCTCCCGGATGTACCAGCTCCAGGTGTCGCTGCGTCAGTCGGCGTACGGCGGCGTCCGCGCCGTCCTCATCGTGCCGCGCGACATGATCACCACCGGGCCCGCCCCGGGCATTGCCCACGGCATCGGCGCCACCTCGCGGCCCACCAGCTCCCTGGACATGTCGCAGCTCCAGCACGTGGTGCCGCCGCCCGGCAAGCGCAAGCCCAAGCCTGCCGCCACCGGCCCCGTGCCGTCCGTCGCCGCACCGGCCTCCACCGGTGCTCCCGCGGCCGCGTCGCGCCCGGCCGTTCCCGCGGCGGCCATGGAGGACGACCTTCCCGTGGTCACCGAGTGGACCGAGAACGGGCTGCCGCAACGCCGCAGCCGGGGCCGCGCCCCGCTCGGCTCGCACAACCTGCCGCAGCAGCCCCCGCCGCCGCCCCCCGCCCCCACGAACGGGTTCCAGCCCGGCCGGGACGAGGGCACGGACGACGGACGCGGCGAGGAGAAGCCTCCCGGCCTGTGGCTGGAGGCCTTCACCAAGGCCGTCAACGGCGTACCGCAGGAACGAAAGCATGGCGAAGACTCCGATGACGCGTGGGACAAGGGAGACCTGAAGTGATCCAGCAGCGGGGAAACATGGACTGGATGCTCAAGGAACTGGCCGACGACGTTCCGAGCATCCACCAGATCGTGGTGCTCTCCTCGGACGGCCTCCGCATCGCGATGCACGGCGGCGACCCCGATGTCGCCGACCGGCTCGCGGCGGCCTGTGCCGGGCTGCAGAGCCTGGCCGCCGCGGTGGCCACCGAGATCCCGTACAGCGACGGCCTCATGAAGCTCGTCGTCATCGAGGTGACGGGCGGGTTCTTCTACCTGATGGCGGCCGGTGCCGGCGCCTATCTCGCGGTCCTGGCCGGTGAGACCGTCGACGCCGGACTCGTCGGCGCCCGGATGCGGGACATGGTCGTGCGGATCGGAGCCCACCTGACCAGCCCGCCCCGCCACGGCGGGCAGTCCGGATGAGTGGTCCTCGACGAGAACGTCGCAAGGCCGATCCGGATCTCCTCGATCCGGAACGGCTGTACGTGATCACCGGCGATCTCGACGACAGCGAACGGGCCGCGCTCGACCTGGTCACGATGGTCGTCGCGCACGCGGAGCCCTCGCCGACCTTCCAGCCCGAGCAGGCGGCCATCCTGCGGCTCTGCCAGGCCCCCCTGTCCGTCGCCGAGATCTCGGCCTACCTCAGCCTGCCGTTCAGTGTGGTCACCTCGCTCCTGAGCGATCTCCTCGCGACCGAACTCATCGAGTCGCGCGCGCCGATCGTCCGCGCCACTCTCCCCGACAGGTCCCTTCTCGAAGCGGTGATGCATGGACTTCAGAAGCTCTGACACGATCACCGGACCCCGCAGCGAGGACGTCCTTCCCACCACGGCCACCGCCGCGGTGAAGGTCGTGATCGTCGGCGGGTTCGGCGTCGGCAAGACGACCATGGTCGGCTCGGTGAGCGAGATCCGGCCGCTGACGACCGAAGAGACCATGACCCAGGCCGGCGTCGGCGTGGACGACAACGCCGGGGTGGAGGCGAAGACCGCCACCACTGTCGCCATGGACTTCGGCCGGATCAGCCTCAGCGAGGAACTGATCCTCTATCTGTTCGGCACCCCCGGCCAGGAACGCTTCTGGTTCCTGTGGAACGGCCTCTTCGAGGGCGCCCTCGGCGCGGTCGTCCTCATCGACACGAGACGGCTCGAAGTCAGCTTCGACGTCATCGGCCGACTGGAGGAGCGCGGAGTGCCGTTCGTGGTGGCCGTGAACACCTTCCCCGACGCCCCGCACCACCCGGTCGAGGCCCTGCGCAGAGCCCTCGACCTGCCGGACGAGGTCCCGATGGTCGACTGCGACGCCCGGCTGCGGGCCTCCAGCCGCGATGTGCTGATGACCCTGATGCGCTATCTGCACAGCCTGGCCGTCCCGCTCGCCTGACGCCGAAGTCCCACGTTCGGGCCGTGCCGGTCGACCGGATCCACGACCGGATCCACGACCGGATCCACGACCGGGGGCGCGCGCCGTCCCCGGTGTACGCCCCCGGCCCGGTCCGCGCCCGAACGGCCCCGTCCCGCCCGCCCGTGCACCAGCCCTGGAATCCTGATCCCTGGAGCCCCTGTGACAACCCCCTTCCACCACGAACCCGGCGCCGTGCCGCCGCCCCAGTGCCCGGCCCGCAACCTCGACATCGGCCCCGGCGGACTGCGCCGGCTCTACGGCCCCGAGGCGGAGAACAACCCCGCGGGCCTCTACGACAAACTCCGCGCCGAACACGGCACGGTCGCCCCGGTCCTGCTCCACGGCGACGTGCCCGCCTGGCTGGTGCTGGGCCACAGCGAGAACCTCCACGTCACCCGTACACCGTCCCAGTTCTCCCGGGACTCGCGGCGCTGGCGGGCACTCCAGGACGGCAGCGTCGCCCCGGACCACCCACTCGCCCCGATCTTCACCTGGCAGCCCGTCTGCGTGTTCGCCGACGGCGCCACCCATGAACGCCAGCGCGGCGCGGTCACTGACAGCATGGAGCGCATCGACACCCGGGGCGTCCGCCGCCACATCAACCGCTTCAGTAACCGTCTCGTCAACGACTTCTGCGAGAAGGGCACCGCCGACCTGGTGAGCCAGTTCGCGGAGCACCTGCCGATGATGGTGGTGTGCGCGATCTTCGGCATGCCGGAGGAGTACGACGAGCGTCTTGTCCAGGCGGCCCGGGACATGATCCGCGGCACCGAGACCGCCGTGGCGAGCAACGCCCACATCGTGTCCGTGCTGACGCGCCTGGTCGAGCGGCGCCGCGCCGAACCCGCGCCGGACTTCACCAGCTGGCTCGTCGAGCACCCGGCCACGATGACCGACATCGAGGTCGTCGAGCACCTGCGCCTCATCCTCATCGCCGCCTACGAGTCCACCGCCAACCTCATCGCCAACGTGCTGCGCATGGTCCTGGTCGACCCGCGCTTCCGCGCCCGGCTCAGTGGCGGGCACATGACCGTGCCCGAGGCGGTGGAGCAGACCCTCTGGGACGAGCCGCCGTTCACCGCGGTCTTCGGCCGCTGGGCGGTCGGCGACACCGAACTGGGCGGCCAGCAGATCAAGGCCGGCGACGCGCTGCTCGTCGGGATCGCCCCGGCCAACACCGACCCCGCCGTCCGCCCGGACCTGGGCGCCGACATGGGTGGCAACCGCGCCCACCTCGCCTTCAGCGGCGGCCCCCACGAGTGCCCGGGACAGGACATCGGCCGTGCCATCGCCGACGTCGGGGTCGATGCGCTCCTGATGCGCCTCCCGGACCTGGAGCTCGGCGTCGGGGAGGACGAGCTGCGCCGGGTCGGCAACATCATGTCCCGCCACCTGGTCGAGCTGCCGGTGAAGTTCGCCCCCAGCCCGCAGCAGAAGCTGGACGCCGACCCGCTCTCGGTGATGGCCCGTGCGGCCCGTCCGGCCGACGCCTGGGAGATCTCCTCCCCGGCCGGGCCCGTCCCCGAGCCCCGTTACGAGGCGGCCGGGGCGCAGCCCGCACACGCCCCGGGCGCGGCTCCCGGGACCGCCCCGGCCGCACC
>NZ_NEUE01000040.1 GCF_002910905.1 Streptomyces sp. SM11
CCGGGGCCCGGTGCTGAGGAACCGGGTGGTGCCCCGGTCCTCCCCGCTGCCCCCGTCGCCCGCGGCCATCGGTGCGGCGGTGGGCTCCTGGGGCGTGGGGGCGTCCAGCGGTGGCGCGGGGACGTCCGTCGCCGGCGTGTCCACCGGTGAAGCGGGCAGCGACCGGGTGGCCTCGGGCTCCGGGGCTGTACGTGCGTCCTTCGGCTCAGGGGCGGCGCGGGAGTCCTCGGGCCGGGCGTCCTCGGGCTCCGGGGCTCCCCCCGGTGCGGGTTCCGGGGCCTCCTCCGGCTCGGGCTGCGGGGCCTCTGAGGCCGCCACGGACCTCTGGGGCACGGGCGCGTCCACCGGCCGGGCGTCCTCGGGCTTCGGCGAGGCCTCCGACGCGGGTGCCGACCTCTCCTCCGGCGCGGGCTCCGGGGACTCCGCCGCCCCCGGCTGCGGCGTCTCCTCCGGCCCGGCCGCCCCGGCCCCCTCCTCCGGTACCTCCAGGGCCAGGACCCGCGCCTCCTGGTCCGCGACCGCCGCCGCGAGCCGTTCGGGGAGCCAGCCGCCCCGGGCGAGGCCCGCCGCGCCCTCCAGGGCCAGTTCGGCGGCGACCGTGCCGGCGGTGGGCCGCTCGGCCGGATCCTTCGCCAGGCAGCTCGCGATCAGCTCCCGCAACGCCTCCGGTACGGCGTCGAGTTCGGGCTCGTCCTCGGCGATCCGGCGGGCGGCCTCCTCGGCCGGGCGCTCCGTGAACGGGGTCGTCCCGGTCGCCGCGTACGCCAGGAGCAGCCCCAGCACGAACAGGTCGGAGGCGTCGGAGATCTCCTTGCCCTCGATCTGCTCAGGAGTCAGATAGCCGAGCCGCACCGAGAGCTGGCCGCCCGGCCCGGCCTCCGCCGACGCGGCGGCGCCCAGCGGGCCGAAGGCGGTGAGACGGGGTCCGTCGACGGCCAGCAGTACCGTGCCCGGGGCCAGCCCCTGGAGCACGGACCCGGCGGCGTGCACCCGGGAGAGGATCTCGGCGATGCCCGCGCCCAGTATCCGCACGGCCCGCTCGGGCAGCGGACCGGCGATCCCGATGGCCTCGGCCAGCGGCAGCGCGGGGACGTAACCCGCCGCCGTCCACAGGGACTCCGCCCCGCCCGCGGGGGCGTCCGGCTCCTCACCGGTGTCCAGGGGCGGGGTCACCCAGCCGCCCGCGAGGCGTTCGGCGGTGCGGGCCTCGGCATGGAAGCGGCGGCTGAAGACCGGTACGGCGGCCAGCTCGGGGCGCGCGGCGGTGATGAGGGCCAACTCGCCGGAGGCGGTGTCCCGGGCCACGTACCGCACGGCGCTCGCGCCTTCGTGGAAGCGGGCCAGCGCGGTGAAGCGGCCGAAGCGGCGTGGATCGTCCTGACGCAGCGCCTCCATGGCGCACCCCCCTTGTGACCGTCCTCCGGCGACCGAGTGACCCGTCCCTCGGCACCTGACCGTCGATCTTAGACCCACCCCCCAATTGCCGGTGGGTCTCAGGGCCTGTGCCCCGCACGCGGCCCGCGCCCGTCGCTCAGTCGCGGCTCGGGGGGCCCGGTGGAGTCCTGGACCAGGGCCACTTGAGGGTGCGGTGCTCGCGGCCCCCGGGGGCGTACTCGTACACCCAGCCGCGTTGCAGCCCGAGCCGCTTGGTGTAGCCGGCCGGGACCCGCCGGTAGGCGTACACGGTGGCGGGGCCGCCGTCGGGGGAGGGCACCGGGACCTCGTACCACTTCGGGGGGTGGCCGGTCGGGCCCAGCAGGATCGGCAGGACCCGGCCGTCCAGGGGACCGCCTCGGAAAGGGGTGTTCTCGCTCTTCACCCGGTCAGTCTGACGCAGCGGACGCGGGCAGCAGGTGTGCCGCATCCGCAACGACCGGAATTACCCGTTCCGCGAGCCGTCCGGCCGGGCCGTCGGCCCTCTCCAGGGCCAGCAGGTCGTTCATCACCGCCGCGGTCTCCGGGTCGGTGGCGGCGGTCGCGGCGAGCAGGGCGATCAGGTGGTCGACCAGCCAGCCGCGCAGCTCGTCCGCATCCGGCCGCTTCCCGTCGTCCAGCCAGATCAGCGAGGCCGCCTCGACGGCCGCGATCCAACTGCGCACCATCATCCGCAGTCTCGGCCCGGCGGGCTGCTCCCCGGCCCCGCCGATCCGCCCGAGATGGCGCAGGATCTCATCGGCCGCCGCCCGTCGCACCCCGTCCACGATCGTTGTCGTACGGGAGGTCTCCACGACGCTGCCGCCGCGCAGCAGGGCGCTGAATCCGGTGTCGTGCTCGTCGACGAAGCGCAGATAGCGGTCCAGGACCCGGGCGACCCGCTCGGTGGGCGGGCCGGCCGGCGGTTCGGAGAAGCACAGCGTCAGCTCGTCGGCCGCCGAGCCGAGCGCGGCCTCGTACAGCTGCTGCCGCCCGCCCGGGAAGTAGCGGTAGACGAGCGGCCTGGAGACTCCGGCCGCCACCGCCACCTCGTCGAGGGAGACCTCGTCGGGCGCCCGGTGGGCGAAGAGGCCGAGCGCGGCGAGCAGCAGCTGGGAGCGGCGCTCCTCGACGCTGAGTCTGCGGTACGTCGCCCGGGGTGGCGGTGCTGCGGCGGTGAAGGTCATGCCACCGACCCTAGGGCCTCCGACCGCACGGCTCTCAGGCCAGCAGCCCGGAGCTTCGCCACAGGCGGCGGCCGACGCCGTTCAGCAGCCCGATGTCGTCGAAGAAGTCGGTGAGCCGCTTCGCGCCGGACTGCATGACCTCGGCGCGGTGCCGGCTGGCCTTCACCTGGGCGACGGCCTCGCGGCGGTCCAGGCCGACGTTCTCGTACACCTGCGGGTTCACGAAGCAGACGGAGAAGACCCGGGCCGCCTCGCCGCAGCTGACCTTGGTGAGCTCCCGCTCCCAGCGCGGGGCCGTCACCATCTGGCGGCGCAGCTCCTCCCGGGCGTACCGGACGTGCCGGGCCTCCTCGATCACATGGATCCGGGTCACACCGCGCACCAGGGTCTGCACCCGCTCGTCCGGGAACGTCAGCCGCTGCATCCAGTCGAGGATCTCCTCGCCCAGCAGGGTCGCGGCGAACGAACCGGGGGTGGTGGAGACGGTCTTCAGGACCCGCGCGAGGTTGTGGTAGACGCGCGGCACCGGGTACGTCGGGGCGCCGCCCCAGTCGATCATGCGGCCGAACATCATCGAGTGCCGGCACTCGTCGGCTATCTCCGTGAGCGCGTAGCGGACGTGGTTGCTGGTCACCGGCCTGTCGTAGATGTGCCGGACCAGCAGCTGCATCAGGATGATCTCGAACCAGATGCCGAGCGAGGTCAGCGCCGCAGCCTCGTGCCGGGAGAGGTCGAGCCGCTGCTCCTCGGACATCCGGTCCCACATCGGGGTTCCGTACAGGGAGAGCAGCTCCGGCGGCCAGAACCACTTGCCCTCCTCGACGGCCGCGTCCCAGTCGAGTTCGGTGTCGGGGTCGAAGGAGTGCTTGGCCGAGGATTCGAGCAGCCGGAGGGCGATCTGCTCGCGGTCGCGGAGCGGCCCGAGCGCGTCGCGGAGCGGCCCGAGCGCGTCGCGGAGCACGGTCACATCGCGAGCGGTGGCGGTCGTCATGGCGGGAGCACCTCACACAAGGGTTACCGGACAAGAGAGTTACCGACGGTCACCCCTTATGAGACTACCTGTCAGTAAGGCCGTCAATCCCTTGCGCGCGACTCCGTACGACTTGTTGACCCCCTGTCTACCAAGGTGTGAACCTGTCAGGGGGCGGCCGGCGCACGCGCTCAACTGCCTTCGGTGTCACGGAACTTGTCGAGCAGGTCGAGCCAGTCGAGGCGAAGGAGCCGTCCGTGTCCACACATGACCTCTACACCACCCCGCCAGCCGAACCGATCTGGCAGGTCCCCGCCACCGGAGCCGCCCGGTTCAGCTGGGACTACGACGACGGCCGCGAACGCCTCCTCGCCCTCTACCAGAAGGGCAAGGACAAGCAGTGGGACGGCAGCAAGCGCATCGACTGGTCCCTGGAGGTCGACCCCGCCGACCCGCTCGGCACCCCCGACGAGGCGCTCGCGCTGTACGGCACCCCGCACTGGGCGAAGATGACGGAGAAGGAGCGGGGCGAGCTGCGCAAGCACTACACCTCCTGGCAGTTCAGCCAGTTCCTGCACGGTGAGCAGGGCGCGATGGTGTGCGCCGCCAGGATCGTGGAGTCCGTCCCCGACCTGGACGCCAAGTTCTACTCCGCCACCCAGACCATGGACGAGGCCCGGCACGCCGAGATCTACGGCCGCTTCCTGCACGAGAAGATCGGCATGCTCTACCCGGTCAACGACAACCTCCAGGGGCTGCTGGGCGACACCCTGCGCGACTCCCGCTGGGACATGCCCTACCTCGGGATGCAGGTCCTGATAGAAGGCCTGGCGCTGGCCGCCTTCGGGATGATCCGCGACACCACGACCAAGCCGCTGCCCAAGCAGATCCTCGCGTACGTCATGCAGGACGAGGCCCGGCACGTCGCCTTCGGGCGGATGGCGCTGCGCGACTACTACCGGCAGCTGAGCGACGCCGAACTGCGCGAGCGCGAGGAGTTCGTCATCGAGGGCTGCTATCTGATGCGCGACCGGCTCAGCGGTGTCGAGGTCCTGGAGAACTTCGGCATCGGCAAGCAGGAGGCGCAGGACCTCTCCGAGCACTCCGAGTACCTCCAGCTCTTCCGCAAGCTCCTGTTCAGCCGGATCGTCCCGTGCGTCAAGGACATCGGCTTGTGGGGTCCGCGGCTCCAGAAGGCGTACGTCGACATGGGCGTCCTCGAACTCGGCGACTCCAACCTCGACCTGCTGATGACCCAGGACGAGGAGGTGGCCGAGGAGTTGGACCGCGAGCGCTTCGCCGCCGAGGAGCAGGCCCGGGTGGCGGAGGTCGCGGAGGCGATCGACGAGGGGGTGGCCGACGCCGCCTGAGGCGCGGTGGCCGCGGTGGTGGTGGCCACGGTGGTGCGGCGGGACCGGACGGACGGATACGCGCCGTCGGGTCGGGGCGGCCACGGTGCGGGTATGAAGACGAACCCGCCCGCAGCCACCGCCGCCGGTCACCCGGCCGCCCGTCGCGGTCTCGAAGCCCTCGCGCTCGGCGACGTCGACACCACGTGCGCGATCACCGGGGCGTGGTCGGGGCGGCGGCCGGGACGGCCGGGGCGCCGGAGGAGCGGCCGCGCAGACGCGAGCCGTTGGGGAGGCGCGTCGGGGTCTGCCGGGGCGCCCGGTCGGCAGGAGGGCGGTCCCGACCCGGTCCCGATACCGGCCGCGCCGAAATTCCGTTCGCAAACGTGTCGTACCGTGAGCGCATGACCACCCCGCCACACCCGCCGCAGGGCCCGTACGGGTCGCCTCCGTCCCCGCAGAACCCCTACGGCCCGCCCGCCGTTCCCGGGACGCCGCCGCAACAGCCCTACGGCTACCCGCAGCAGCCTCCGGCCCCGCCCCGGCAGGACGGCGGTTGGGGTCAGCCCGGCTGGGGGCAGCAGCCCGGCATACCCGGCTGGGGCGGTCCCGGCGCGGCCGGGTGGCCGCCCCAAGGGCCGCAGCCGCCACCGAAGAAGCGGCCCGTGCTGATCGTCGGGATCGTGGCGGGCGCGGTCCTGGCGGTGGGCGGGATCACCTACGGGGTCTCCCAACTGGTCGGGAAGGCCTCCGACGCGGCGTTCCCGGAGGCCGAGTACAAGCTCGTCCTGCGGCAGAAGCTGATGGACGGCGAGTTCACCCTGGCCCAGGACCTGTCGTCGACCGAGGGCAAGAAGATCGAGGACATGTACGACCCCACCGTCCGGGACGCGAAGGCCGTCGTCGGCCAGTACAGCTCGGCCAAGGGCGGAGCCCTGGTGATCTCCGGGATGTACGGGCGGTTCACCGAGCCGGAGGCCATGACCGGCAAGATGATGGAGGGCGGGGCCGAAGGGAAGGGCGCGACCGTCGCCGTCCCCCCGAAGGAGTTCACCCCCGCCGGTCACGACATCACGCTGAAGTGCCAGGTGCTCCAGTCGAACCGGAACGGCGTCAGGGCGAACATCCCGATGTGCGCCTGGGGCGACGAGAACACCGGGGCGTCCGTGGGGATCATCCGCCCCGAAACGGCCCTCAAGGACGCCACGGCGATCGACCTGGAGGCGGCCGCGGCCGAGGCCGCCGGGATCCGCGAGGAGATCCGCCGGCCGATCGGCTGACCCGTCGCGGTCCGGGCGGGGGGTGCTCAGCTCCCCCGCCCGTCCGCCCTGTCGCCGGGTCAGTGCACTCCGGCCGGTGCCGGGAAGCGGGTGCGCAGGGTGAACGCCCGCTCGGTCGGGCCGTGTTCACGCAGGTGAAGCAGCCGCTCCTCGGCGTCCGCCACCGTCGGGCGCTCCCCTGCCTCCACCCACCACAGGGCGGTCATCGCCTCCCGGATCTGCTCGAACCACTCGCGGCGCCGGCTCATCAGCTCCCGGTGCCGCCCGTCGTACATGAAGCCGGTGAGCGCTTCGGCGTCCCGCCACACCGACATGTTCACGATCATCCATTCGTCCCCGAAGACCGGGACGTCCGTGGCGTTCCCGGATTCGGAGCGCAGGCGCCAGAGGAACCCGTCGGCTCCGTCGGCGACCGCGTTCACCGGGTCCAGCCCCTCGACGAAGTCCTTCAACTGCGGTGAATCCAGAGGGAATCTGAGCCGTGAGATGTTCACCTGTGCCAACTCGTACGCGTTGCCGCCGATTTCCGTCTCGATAGAGGTCATGGCCGTACGGTAGGCAAGGCGCTTTCCACCGCGCGTGCCATTCCGAGCAGCGAGACGTCCGCCCCGCGCGCCGCCACCAGATGGAGCCCCACCGGGCAGCCGTCCCCGGCGAATCCGGCGGGCAGACAGGCAGCCGGATGACCGCTCAGGTTGAACGCCCAGGTCAGGGCGGTGGAGTAGAGGTCGCCCGGGCCCTCGTGCCCATGCGGCCGGTTCGGCGTGGCCGGGGTCAGCAGCAGGGGCACGGCGGCGAAGAGGTCATCGAGCCGGTCGTCGTTCGCCCGCCGGACCGCCACTGCCTCCGGGTCCCCGGGAGTCCCGCCCCGTACCGCCCGCCAGGCCCGCACCGGGTCGAGCAGAGCACAGTCGGCGTCCAGCAGGCGTACGGTCCCCGCCGCGACGAGCCGGTCCACCGCCGCCCGGACGACGGCCGCCACCTCCGGATCCACCTCCGCGAAGCCGAGGTCTTCGCTGTAGACGGCGGGAAGCGGGAGGGACGGGGCGGCGGGCGGCTCGTACCCGTCCAGTACATGGCGGAGATACCGCTCGGCACCCGCGGCCGTCCGGGTCAGCACTCCCGCCGACGCGAGCCCGGACCGGTCGGGGGAGGGGAGCAGTCCGTTCGTCGTCCTCAGCCCGAACACCCCGCACCAGGCGGCCGGGATGCGGACCGAGCCGGCCCCGTCGCTGCCCGTCGCCAGCTCCACCATCCCCGCCGCCACCGCGACCGCCGACCCGGCCGAGGAGCCGCCCGGAGTACGGTCCGCCCGCCACGGGTTGACCGTACGGCCGTGGGCGCCCCGGCCCCAGGTCTGCCAGACCGTCCCGGGGCCGGGGACGGAGGTCGCGCCGACCGGGACCCCGCCCGCCGCGATCAGCCGGCGGGCCGCGTACGAGCGGATGCCGGTGGGGCCCTTCACTGCGAACGGCAGCCCGCCCAGCGGGAGCCGCCGCGCCACGGCCTCCCGTTCCCGGGCGAGCGCCTCGCCGGGCCAGACCTCGATGAACGCGTTGAGCGCCGGGTCCAGCCGGTCGATCCGCTCCAGGGCCCGCGCCACCGCGGACGGTCTCTGTGCCATGCCCCCAGTCTCCCCGAGAGCGCGGGTCACTCGGCCAGCGCCGCCTCCATCACCGCCCGGGCGATCGGGGCCGCGCTGCCGCCGCCGCTGATGTCGGCCCGGTCGGCGGCGGCGTCCTCCACGACCACCGCCACCGCGACCGTCGGGCGGCCGGAGTCGGGGGCCTGGGCCCAGGAGATGAACCAGGCGTACGGCAGGCCGGAGTTGTCGACGCCGTGCTGGGCGGTGCCGGTCTTGCCGCCGACCTTCACCCCGTCGATCGCCGCGTTCGACCCGGTGCCGTTCTCCACCACGTCGACCATCATCCGCTGGAGCCGCACGGCCGTCGACGGGCTCATCGCCCGCTCGTACGGCGGGGACCCCTCCTGCCGGACCGTGTCCCCGTCGTTCGTGGTCACCCGGTCCACCAGATGCGGACGGCGCAGATCCCCGCCGTTGGCGACCGCCGCGGCGACCATCGCCATCTGGAGCGGGGTGGCGGTCGTGTTGAACTGCCCGATCGAGGACTGCGCGAGCTGGTCGTCGCTCATGTCGGTGTCGAAGTTGCTCCTGGCCACCCCGGACGGGATGCGCAGCCCGGTGTCGTTGAAACCGAACCTCTCCGCCGCCTCCACCATCCCGTCCAGCCCGACCTCCACCCCCAGGTGAGCCATCACCGTGTTGCAGGAGACCCGGATCGCATCCGCGAGGGACGCCTTCTCGCAGCCGCTCGACTCGTTCGGCAGAGTCGTACTCGTGCCGGGCAGGACGTACGGCGACGGCGTGTCCGTGGCGGCGTCGGCGTCCGTCACCACCCGGGCGTCCAGGGCCGCAGCCGCCGTCACGATCTTGAAGGTGGAGCCCGGCGGATAGGTCTGCCGGATGGCCCGGTTGAGCATCGGCAGGCTCTTGGCCGCGTTCAGCCTGGCCCACGCTTCGGTCACCGCGGAACCGGTCCCCGACAGCCGCTCGGGGTCGTACGACGGGGTCGACACCAGAGCCAGGATCTCGCCCGTCGACGGATCCAGGGCCGCGACCGCGCCCCGCCGCCCGCTCAGCCCCTCGTACGCGGCCCGCTGCATCGACGCCCTGACCGTGGTGACGACATCACCGCCCGGCTGCCGGCCCCGCGTGAACTCGTTCCAGAACGGCAGCGGGGCCAGCACCGAGGCCGTACCGGACAGGACGGAGTCCTCGGCGTTCTCGATGAGCGTGGTGCCGTACGTCTGCGAGGCGTATCCGGTAACCGGGGCGTACAGCGGGCCATGCAGGTAGGTGCGTTCGAAGCTGAGCTGCTCGCCGGTCTCCTTGTTGCCGGTCACGGGCCGGTCGCCGACCAGGATGTTGCCGCGCGGCTGGTCGTAACGGGCGATGGAGTTACGGCGGTTGGCCGGGTTGTCGTCCAGTTCGCCGGCCTCGAAGAGCTGGACGCGGGCCGCGTTGACGAGCAGCGCCACGAGCAGCAGCAGGCAGAAGGCGGCGGCCCGCCGGATGCAGCGGATCACCGGTCCTCCTCCACGGCCGCCGCGATGACCCCGGTCTCCACCTGTTCCGGGTGGGGTCTGCGCGAGACGTCGCTGACCCGGATCAGCAGCGCCACGATGATCCAGTTGGTGACGACGGAGGAGCCGCCCTGCGCGAGGAACGGCATCGCCATCCCGGTCAGCGGGATCAGCCCCATCACCCCGCCCGCGATCACGAACACCTGGAGCGCCAGGATCGACGCCAGGCCGATGGCCAGCAGCCGCCCGAACGGGTCGCGCAGGGCGAGCCCGGCCCGGTAGCCGCGCGCCACGAGCAGCGCGTAGAGAAGGAAGATCGCGGTCAGCCCGCTCAGCCCCAGCTCCTCGCCCGCGGTCGCCAGGATGAAGTCGGACTTGGCGGCGAAGCCGATGAGGACGGAGTGGCCCGCGCCGAGCCCGGTCCCGAGCATCCCGCCCGCCGCGAACGCGAACAGCGACTGGGCGAGCTGGCCGGGACCCCGGCCCGCGTCGATCGAGGCGAACGGATCCAGCCAGTCCTGCACCCGGCTGTGGACATGCGGTTCGAAGGAGCCCACGACGAAGGCCCCGACGGCGGCCAGGAGCAGGCCGACCGCGATCCAGCCGGTCCGGCCCGTCGCCACGTACAGCATGATGACGAAGAGCCCGAAGAACAGCAGCGAGGTACCGAGGTCGCGCTCCAGCACCAGCACGCCGACGCTCAGCAGCCAGATCGCCACGATCGGCCCGAGCACCCGGCCGGCGGGCAGCTGCAGCTTCCACACCGTGCGGCCGGTGTACGCGAGCGCGTTGCGGTTGGCGGCCAGATAGGCGGCGAAGAACACCGCGAGCAGGATCTTGGCGAATTCGCCGGGCTGGAAGGAGAGCCCGCCGATCCGGATCCAGATCTTCGCCCCGTTCACCGCCGGGAAGAAGATCGGCACGATCATGAGCACGAGCGCCGCGGCCACCGAGAGGTACGCGTACCGCTGGAGCACCCGGTGGTCGCGCAGCAGCACCACCACCGCGGTGAACAGCGCGACGCCGAGGGTGGACCAGACGAGCTGGGTGGGCGCGGCCTGGTCCATCGGGGTCTCCAGGTCGAGCCGGTAGATCAGCACCAGGCCGAGGCCGTTGAGCAGGACCGCGATCGGCAGCAGCAGCGGATCGGCGTACGGGGCCCGGAAGCGGACCGCGACATGGGCGAGCAGTGCGAGCGTGCCGAGCCCGGCACCGTACCCGGCGACGTCGGGGGGCACGGCGCCGTCGTGGGCGAGGCCGACCGCCGCGTAGCCGAAGACGGAGATCAGGACGCCCCCGACGAGGAGGGCGAGCTCCACCCCGCGCCGCTTGGGCAGGCGTAGCTCGGGCGGGGGAGCGTCCGCCGTCGTTGCGGTCATGCCACGCAACGTAGCAAGAGGTGCGATGTATTTCCCTTATGCCGCACTTCTGCTCATGTCAGCGCCCACCGGGACATGCGTCCGCCCGTGGAGCTCGCGGCGACAGGGCCGGGCTCCACGGGCGGACGCATGTGCGGATGTGCGGATGTGTGCGGGTGACGAGATATCAGCACCACTTCGGCGCGGCGCCGATGTTCTCGATGTAGCGGGCCGAACCCCAGGCCCATGTGCCGTCGGTCAGCAGGTACCAGCGGGGGTTGCCGTCGACGTTGTCGCCCGTGGTCTTGCAGAAGATGTTGACGACCGAGCCGTACTCCACCGAGCCGACGATGCGGCTGCTGCGGGTCGGCTTGTCACGGAGCAGCAGGTACGGCTTGGCGATGACCCGCCCCTTGTAGGTCCTCTTCGGCGCCTGGGGCGTCGCCTGGTCCTGCTGCTGCGCGTCCTGCCGGGCCTCCTGCCGCTGCTGCGCCTCGTGCTCGCGCTGCAGGGCCGAGGCGGAGAGCTCGTCGGACGTCGGGTCCGGGGCCGTGGCCTCGGCGCGCTGCCCGACGGGCTGGGGGTCGGCCGCCAGGGCGGCGGGGGCGGCGGCCGTCAGCGCCGCGAGCGTGCCGGTGGCGACGCAGAGGCCGAGCCGGCGGAGCCGAGAGGGGCGGGACAGGGGGGACATGCTGCCTCCATGCGATGAGGAAAGGGACCGTGGGGGACGCGAGCTGGGCTCGTGCTGGTCACGCTAAGTTCGCCACTCACGGTCCGCAACGCGTCACGGTGTGTGAGGGGGGTCCTCCGTTGAGCCGTCCGGGGCGTCCGTCCCCTCCGGGCCCCCGCCCCGGCCCGGATTCCCGCCGGAATCCCCGTAGTCGAGGAGTACGTACTCCGGCAGGGTCAACCGGGCGAGCGCCCCGCCGTCCGGCGGATTACCGAACTCCAGCCGGGCGCCGATGACCTGGGCCTGGCCGAGGGCGATCGTCAGCCCCAGCCCGTGCCCCTTGCCCGCGCCGTCGTTGCGGAACCGCTGCGGTCCGCCGTCCAGCAGATACGCCGGGAATCCCGGGCCGTGATCGCGTACGGAGACCACCGGGCCGTCCACGCTCAGCACCACCGGAGGGACGCCGTGCCGATGGGCGTTGGCCACCAGGTTGCCGATCACCCGCTCCAGGCGCCGCCGGTCGGTCTCCACCCGGGCCGCACCCGTCACCCGTACCTCGGTGTCGGTGCCCGACGCCCGGACGACCCGCTCCGCCACCGGCGCGAGTTCGTGCACGGCGAGGTCGACCTGCTCGGTACGGGCGTCCAGCCGGGAAATCTCCAGCAGGTCCTCCGTCAGCGCCCGCATCGCCTGCACCCGGTCGCGCACCAGCTCCGCCGGGCGGCCGGGCGGCAGCAGTTCGGCCGCGGCCGACAGACCGGTCAGCGGGGTGCGCAGCTCGTGCGCCACGTCGGCGGTGAACCGCTGCTCGGTCTGGAGCTTGCGCTGGAGGGTCGAGGCCATGGTGTCGAGCGCGCCCGCCACGATCGCCACCTCGTCCTGCGCGCGGACCGGGCGCGCGGTCCGGGGATCGTCCACCCGGGCGTCCAGGTCGCCCGCGCTGATCCGGCGTGCCACCCGGGCGCTCTGGTGGAGCCTGCGGGTCACCCGGCCGACGGCGAACAGCCCGACGAGCAGGGTGGCGGCGATGGCCAGCAGCGAGGAACCGACGATCGCCCGGTCGAGGCCGCCGATGGTGCGGGCGCTGTGGCTGTAGTCCGTCCAGGTGGCCAGCGCCCGCCCGTCCGCCGGACCCGCCGCCCACATCGCCGGTCCGCCGAGCCCGTCCGGGTCGCCCGGCCGGTGCGGTCCGTCCGCCACGACCGTGCCCCGCTCGCCGCCCGCGGCCAGGGCGCGCAGCGCGGCGGGCAGACCCGGCGGGTCGATGCCGGCCCCCCGGGGCAGCGGCTCCCCGGCCTCGTACGCGTCGGTCACCACCTCCAGCCGGCTCAGCGTCTTCTCCCGGGCCAGTTCGACCGTCTGCCGGGTGACCGCCGTGTGCACCAGGAAGCCGAGGAGGGCGGCCAGGGTGCAGCACATGACGGTCAGGAAGACCGCGGACTTCCAGGTGAGGCTCGCGGTCCAGGAGGGTGAGCGGAACCCGCGCCGCCTCATCGCGTCCCCGCGGGAGATTCCGGAGGCGTACGGGGGGAGGAGCCGGCGGACTCGTCGGCGGACGGCGTGCCGGTGGCCGGGCCGGCCGGCGTGCCTGACGGTGCGCTCGTCGGCGTGCGCTTCGGCTTCGGGGCCTTCCGGTGCTCGGGTGTCCGCAGGATCTCGTCCCGGGTGGGCAGCATCGCGCGCTGCCGGTCGTCCCAGGACCACGCGGTGCGGTATTCGTACCCCGGGATCACCGAGGGTGCCCGCATGATCACGTCCCGGCCCGCCAGCTCCACGCTGATGACGGCGTCGTAGGTGGACATGATCCGGGTCAGCCGGTCCTCGTCCGGCATGTAGACGCGCACGGCGAGCTGCCGGTCGGGCATCCGGATGCCGAGCACCAGTTCGTCCCTGCCGTCGCCGTTCAGGTCGCGGTAGTACGGCGGGAGGACCGGGCAGTCGTCCGCGGCGGTCCGGCACGCCTCGATCTGCCGGATCGTGGCGTCCGGCAGCTCGTCCAGGCCGCTGTCCCGGTCGGTCTTCGCCTTCAGGTCCGCCTGCGCCACGGCCACCGGGTCCAGCCGCCGCACATCACCGCCGGTCACCCGGACCCCCGGGATGCGCGCGGTCTCGCCCTCGCCGTAGTCGTACGGGGCGGAGGAGGCGGGCGGCAGATCAGGCCAGAGGCTCCTGGGCTCGACGGCCGACGGCGCGTCCCCGGCGCTCTTCAGCCCGCCGGCCGCGCCGCAGCCGGACAGCAGGGCGAGCGCGGCGACGGCGAACACGGCGGTACGGGTCGCCGCCGGGGCGCGGTGCGGGCGCACGGCTCGCCTCCTCTCCGACGACTGCGGTCTCACACCCTGGGGTCGCCGCGGGATCAGCGCTCGTACGGTTCCGTGGGAGTCAGCGCTGGTACGGGTTCTGTCCGGGCGGCGTGAAGCCGGGCTGCTGCGGGGCCTGGCCGTGGGCGTTGCCGTCCTGCCCGGCCGCGGCCTGGGCGAGCAGCTGGTCCGCCTGCTCCTTGGGTATCTGCTGCTCCCCGCCGCAGAAGGTGCACTGCGTGGCGTACTTCGTCGAGAACGGGAACAGCGGCACGAAGAACAGCGTGAACTTCGTGACCCGCTTGCGCAGGGTGTGCGCCGCCGGATTGCCGCACCAGCCACACACCATCGTCAGGATGGTCAGCTGGTAGAGGTAGCCCTTGGTGCCGAAAATGATCATGCTGTGGTCCCTTTCCCCGTCCCCCGGAGTGCCCGTCGGCACAGCGCCAGGAGCTTTTCGTCCTCGTGGATGTCATGACTGCCGTACCCGCCGTCCATCGCGTTGTGACGGCGTACGGAGGCGAGTTCGCTCCGCAGTACGTGTGCTGCGGCCGGCCCCGCGGGGACCGGCCCCATCCGTGCCACGCATTCTGCCACCCGGACCCGGACATGGCGGCTCTGCTCCCAGCCGGCGAGCAGCGTTTCGGTGGTCTCCCGCGACCGGCCGGTCACCTCCCACAGCGCGATCGCCGCGTCCACCCGCAGCCACAGCTCCTCGTGCGCCAGCAGCCCGCGCAGCCGGGGCGCGACCACCGCGGCGCGCGACCCGATCGCCCCGAGTGCCGCCGCCGCCGCCCGCCGGTCGTGCACCTGGTCCGACTGGAGGCCCTCGATCAGCACCGGCAGCACCGCCTCGGTGTCCCCGGAGACCGCCCACAGCGCCTCGGCCGCCTCCGTCGCGGAGGCCGCCCCCGGGTGGCGGATCAGCGCCCGCAGCTCCGGGACGGCCTCCCGCGCCGCGGGCCCGAACGAACCCAGCGCCCGCAGTGCCGCCGTACGCAGCCACTCGCCCCGGTA
>NZ_NEUE01000041.1 GCF_002910905.1 Streptomyces sp. SM11
GGCTCGCGGGTGGAACGGCCCGGGATGGTCCGGGAAGCGGCCGGGGCCTGGTCGGGGCTTGGAGCCGGGGCTTGATCGGGGAAGCGCCCGGGACCTGTCGGGGAAGCACCCGAGGCCTGGTCGGGGGTCCGGACTTGGGGCCGGGGCCTGGTCGGGGAAGCGCCCGAGGCCTGGTCCGGGCTTGGGGCCGGAGTGGGCCCGGGAAATGTCAGGGCCTGGTCGAGGAGGACCTGGATGCGCCCGGGCTCGGGGGTAGGTGTGCGGTGGTCGGCGGCCGGCGCTTCCCGGGTGGCGGGGCCGGTGGGGGGCGGACCTCAGATGGCGGCCTTCTTGAGGCGTCGGCGCTCCCGCTCGGAGAGCCCGCCCCAGATGCCGAAGCGTTCGTCGTTGGAGAGGGCGTACTCAAGGCATTCCGAGCGCACCTCACAGGCGAGGCAGACCTTCTTGGCCTCGCGGGTGGATCCACCCTTTTCGGGAAAGAAGGACTCGGGATCGGTCTGGGCGCACAGTGCGCGCTCCTGCCAGCCGAGTTCCTCGTCCGCGTCCTCGACCAGCAGTTGCTGGAACAGCTCGGTCATGTGCGCCCCTCGTCTGTCTCTTGCGTCCCGTGATGCAGCCGTTTGCGGCTGAACGACACGAGTGAAATTACAAGTGTGTAGCTCCGGGCCAGTCAAGCGAGGATCTGCTATTGGCCCAGGGATTCACTCTGCGGAACCAAGCGTATGCAGAAAGTGTTCAAATCAGCAAAAACCTGACATACGCCACAGGCCATCCAGCTCCGCACCCTCTCGCGAGAGAGACGAACGAGGGCGCCCTCGTGTTGCGATTCGATCACTGAAGCGATCAAGATCACAGTCAGGTCACGGAGCGTCAGCCATGTTTGGGGGCGCGGATGATGCGCCACATGTCCTTGCCTGTGGGCACATAAACCTTTCCCCGAATCCGGCAACCGGAAGGAGTGAAACATTGCCCCCATATCGGTCATTGGGTTGACAGCGGACGACCGAGCCGGTCTCCTTGGTTTCATGCCAGCGACTACAGCGATGCACGACACCCACGTCCGTGGGTTCCGCAGCGCTGTCCAGGCCCGCTGTTGCTGTTCCAGCTGTTGATGCCGTAGCGCTCCAGCTCTGATCCAGCGTCCCCGGCTCTCGGTCGGGCGCCTTTTCTTTCTCGCAGCTCCCGCACTTCTCCGCAGCTCCTTCCGAGCTGCTGACGCCCACCGCGACTCCCCCGCACGTGCACCCCCCCCATGCCGAGGAACCACCGCAGCCATGAACAGCGACAGCGACCTTCAGATCGCCGGCGACATCCTTGAGGTCCAGCACCTCCTGCAGCCCGCCCGCGAGCACCCCTCCACCGTCTCCGAGTTCGTCGGCCTCGCACGCTCCATCGCGGCCGACCGCGCCCAGTGGGCCGGAATCGTCCAGTACGACTCCGCCTCCCGCTGGTACCACCGCCTGCACCAGGGCCCCGGCTACGAGGTGTGGCTGCTCAGCTGGGTGCCCGGGCAGGGCAGCGGGCTCCATGACCACGGCCTCTCCGCCGGCGTACTGACGGTCCTGGAAGGCGAGTTGACCGAGCACACCGAGCACGGGACGCGGCCCCTCGGCGCGGGCGCGCAGCGCGCCTTCGCCCCGGGGTACGTCCACGAAGTGGTCAACGACTCGCTCGAACCGGCCGTCAGTCTGCACATCTACTACCCGGGCCTGACCGAGATGCCGATGCACGCCGCGCAAAGCGCCCCGACGGCCATGGACGTCGTACCCGCCTGACAAACTGCTGTGCATGCGCATTGTTGTTCTGGCCGGTGGTATCGGCGGTGCCCGCTTTCTGCGCGGCCTCAAGCAGGCCGCGCCCGACGCGGACGTCACGGTGATCGGCAACACGGGTGATGACATCCATCTGTTCGGGCTGAAGGTCTGTCCCGACCTCGACACCGTGATGTACACCCTCGGCGGTGGCATCAACGAGGAGCAGGGCTGGGGGCGGACCGACGAGACCTTCCAGGTCAAGGAGGAGCTCGCGGCGTACGGCGTGGGCCCCGGGTGGTTCGGGCTCGGCGACCGTGACTTCGCGACCCATATCGTCCGTACGCAGATGCTGGGCGCGGGTTATCCGCTGAGCGCGGTCACCGAGGCGCTCTGCGCCCGCTGGCAGCCGGGTGTGCGGCTGCTCCCCATGTCCGACGACCGGGTCGAGACGCATGTCGCCGTCGAGATGGACGGCGAGAGCAAGGCGATCCACTTCCAGGAGTACTGGGTGAAGCTGCGCGCCTCCGTCGTGGCGCAGGCGATCGTGCCGGTCGGGGCGGAGCAGGCCAAGCCGGCTCCGGGGGTGCTGGAGGCCATCGGTTCCGCCGATGTCATCGTCTTCCCGCCGTCGAACCCGGTGGTGTCCATCGGCACGATCCTCGCCGTGCCCGGGATCCGGGAGGCGATCGCCGAGGCCGGGGTGCCGGTCGTCGGCCTCTCCCCCATCGTCGGGGACGCGCCCGTGCGCGGGATGGCGGACAAGGTCCTCGCGGCTGTGGGCGTCGAGTCGACGGCGGCCGCCGTGGCCCAGCACTACGGTTCGGGGCTGCTGGACGGGTGGCTGGTCGACACGGTGGACGCCGGTGCGGTCGGCGAGGTCGAGGCGGCGGGGATCCGCTGCCGGTCGGTGCCGCTGATGATGACGGACGTGGACACGACCGCGGAGATGGCCCGGCAGGCGCTGGATCTGGCCGAGGAGGTCCGGGCGTGAGCGGTTCTCCCGGTGCCGACGGTGACGGTGCTCCCTCGTTCCGGGTCTGGGCGCTGCGCGGGATTCCCGAGGTCCGGGCCGGGGACGATCTCGCCAAGCTGATCGCCGCGGCCTCGCCGGGCCTGATCGACGGGGACGTTCTGCTCGTCACCTCGAAGATCGTCTCCAAGGCGGAGGGCCGGATCGTCCGGGCCGCCGACCGGGAAGCCGCGATCGATGCCGAGACCGTGCGGGTCGTGGCCCGGCGCGGGCCGCTGCGGATCGTGGAGAACCGGCAGGGTCTGGTCATGGCCGCCGCCGGGGTCGACGCCTCGAACACGCCGGCCGGGACCGTGCTGCTGCTGCCGGAGGACCCCGACGCCTCCGCGCGCGCCATCCGGGACGGGCTGCGGGACACCCTCGGTGTCGATGTCGGCGTCGTCGTCACGGACACCTTCGGGCGGCCCTGGCGCAACGGGCTGACCGACGTCGCGATCGGTGCGGCCGGAGTACGGGTGCTGGACGATCTGCGCGGCGGGACGGACGCGTACGGCAATCCGCTCAGCGCCACGGTCGTGGCCACGGCGGACGAGCTGGCCGCCGCCGGGGACCTGGTCAAGGGCAAGGCAGAGGGGCTGCCGGTCGCCGTGGTGCGGGGGCTGCCGCAGGTGGTCTCCTCCGATGACGCGGACAGCACGGGCGCTCGTGCGCTCGTACGGGGTGCGGCCGACGACATGTTCCGGCTCGGGACGTCCGAGGCCGTGCGGGAAGCGGTGACGCTGCGGCGTACCGTGCGCGAGTTCACCGACGAGCCGGTGGATCCGGGGGCCGTGCGGCGGGCCGTCGCCGCTGCCGTCACCGCCCCTGCGCCTCATCACACGACGCCGTGGCGGTTCGTGCTGCTGGAGTCGGCCGAGTCACGGACGCGGCTGCTCGACGCGATGCGGGACGCGTGGATCGAGGACCTGCGGCGTGACGGCAGGAGCGAGGAGTCGATCGCCAAGCGGGTGCGGCGCGGCGATGTGCTGCGCGACGCGCCGTATCTGGTGGTGCCGTGCCTGGTGATGGACGGCTCCCATACGTACGGGGACGAGCGCCGCGACACGGCGGAGCGCGAGATGTTCGTGGTCGCGGCCGGAGCGGGCGTGCAGAACTTCCTGGTGGCGCTGGCCGGTGAGCGGCTGGGGTCGGCGTGGGTGTCCTCGACGATGTTCTGCCGGCCGGTGGTGCGGGAGGTGCTGTCGCTGCCGTCGTCCTGGGATCCGTTGGGGGCGGTGGCTGTGGGGCATGCGGTGGGGGTGGCCCGGGAGCGGGCGGCTCGGGATGCGGAGGCGTTTCTCACCGTGCGGTGAGGTGGGCGGGGGTGGGTGCGGGGGCCGCTGCGCGGGGCTTGTCCCCTACCCGCCCCTTCCCGAAACCGGGGCGCTGCCCCGGTCCCCCTTTTGTCCTCAAGCGCCGGAGGGGCTTAGAAAGCCAAGCGCCGGAAGGGCTTGAGCAAGCTACAGGTTCGTGATGTTGCCCGGGGTCATCCTCGGGGCCCGGCGGGCCGGAGTGCGGCCCGAGAGCAGGATCAGGCGGGTCGCTCGGTGGCGCTGGCCCTCGTACGGGGTCAGCAGGGTCAGCATCTCCTCGTCGTCCGCGTCTCGGTTGTCCGCCAGGGCGTGGCCCACGATGCCCGGGAGGTGCAGGTCGCCGACCGTGACCGCGTCCGCAGCGCCGTTCGAGCGCTGGAGGGTCTCGGCCGAGGTCCAGGGGCCGATGCCGGGGATCAGCTGCAGGCGGGTCCGGGCCTCGGGGAGGTCCATCGTCGCCGCCTCCTCCAGGCGGCGGGCCACGCGTACCGCGCGCAGGATCGTCGACGACCGCTTGGCGTCGACGTTCGCCCTGTGCCATTCCCAGGACGGGATCATCGCCCATCCGCGCGAGTCCGGCATGACGTGCAGGTCCAGGTCCGCGGTGGGGCCCGGGGCCGGGGTGCCGAAGCGGCGGACCAGCTGGCGCCAGGCCCGGTACGCCTCGTCCGTGGTGACCTTCTGCTCCAGGATCGACGGGATCAGCGATTCCATGACCAGGCCCGTACGCAGCAGGCGCAGGCCTGGGCGGCGGTGCCGGGTCAGGGCCAGCAGGCGGTGGCGGGGGACGAACGCGTCCGGGTCGTCCGCCGCGCCCAGGAGTGCGGGGAGCCCCGCCAGCAGCCAGTCCGCTCCGGGGCCCCAGGCCGTCGCCGTGATCCGGTCGCCGCGCGCCGCCACCCGCAGGGTGCCGGGGCCCTCGGGCGTGCGGGTGGCCCGCCAGAACGTGCCGTCCGCGGCCATCCGGAACGTGGGGTCCGCCGGTCCCCGGCGCAGGGGGCCGAGGACCAGGCGGAGGTCCAGTGGGCCGGGCGGGGTCCATTCCCGGGTCAGCGGCGGGCCGTCGTGCGCGGAGGACGGAGGAGCCGGCCGCGTCGGCGGCGCCGCTCGCGCGGAGCGGGGGGCGAATCGTCCTGCCACGGGTGGGCCTCGGTGTTCTTGGTGCGGAGGTCGGTTCCTCTCGCGGGTCCTTGTCGAGGGTACGGGTTCGCGGTCTACTGGTCGGAGGAGAAGCGGACCGAGGCGTCCGGCAGGACCGCGTCGCACCAGATCCTGACCCCGTCGCGCAGTTCGTTGTCCGCGCCCACCTGCGCCCCGTCGCCGATCACCGCGCCCGCCAGCACCGTACGGCCACCGATCCGGGCGCCTGCTCCGACCAGCGAGTCCGTGATGACCGCGGCCGCCTCGACGACCGCGCCCGCCAGGATCGTCGAGCCGTCTATCCTCGCGCCCGCGCCGATCACCGCGTCGGCGCCGACCACCGTGCCGCCGGTGAGCTTGGCGTCCGGGGCCACGGAGGCGGTCGGCAGGACCAGGCGGTCGCCGCAGCGGCCGGGGACCGCCGGGGACGGGGCGCGGCCGAGGACGAGGTCGGCGGAGCCGCGGACGAAGGCCCCCGGGGTGCCCAGGTCCAGCCAGTACGTGGAGTCGACCATGCCCTGGAGGTGGGCGCCGGAGGCGAGCAGTCCGGGGAAGGTCTCGCGTTCGACGGAGACCGGGCGGCCGGTGGGGATGCTGTCGATGACCGAGCGTCGGAAGATGTACGCCCCGGCGTTGATCTGGTCGGTGACGATCTCTTCCGGCGTCTGCGGCTTCTCCAGGAAGGCCGTGACCCGGCCCGTCGCGTCGGTCGGCACGAGGCCGAAGGCGCGTGGGTCCTCGACCCGGGTCAGGTGGAGGGAGACATCCGCCCCGGAGACGGTGTGCGAGGTGGCCAGGGCCCGGATGTCGAGCCCGGTCAGGATGTCGCCGTTGAAGATCAGGACCGGTTCGTCCGGCCCCGAGGACAGCTTCGGCGCGACGTTGCGGATGGCTCCGCCGGTGCCGAGCGGCTCCTGCTCGGTGACGTACTCGATGTGCAGGCCGAGCGAGGAACCGTCGCCGAAGTACGGCTCGAAGACCTCCGCCAGGTAGGACGTGGCGAGCACGATGTGCTCCACCCCGGCCGCCCTGGCCCGCGCCAGCTGGTGGGTGAGGAAGGGGACCCCCGCCGCCGGAACCATCGGCTTCGGGGTGTGCACCGTGAGCGGGCGCAGCCGGGTGCCTTTGCCACCGACCAGGAGAATCGCTTCTTTTGCCTCTGTCACAGCACCGTCTCTGCTTCCTGCTGGGGCCTGGCCTGGTTGTGGCTGGCCAGTCTAAGCAGACCGGTCGGATACGCCCCGGTCAGCGGCCCTGCAGTTTGGCGGAGGTGGTCCGGGCCGTGCCGAGCTTCTTGTAGAGACGCGCTCCGGGGCATTCGGTTGCGAAACCGTCCCGATGGCCCGAGATGACGTTCATTTTGACCTTCCTGCCGTACTTGTACTTGCCGCTTCCACCGGAGACGAGGGTGACCTTGCCCTTGGGGTTGGCCCCGAACAGTCCGAGCTTCCAGGCGGTGAGCTTGGAGACGGCGTTCACTGCGGCGGCGGGCGGGTTGGTGGAGGAGTAGGTGCCGAGCACCGCGACCCCCATGGTGTTGGTGTTGAAGCCCAGGGTGTGTGCTCCGAGGACCGCCCTCGCGACGCCTCCGGCCCGGCCCTCGTAGATGTTTCCGCACTTGTCGATGGCGAAGTTGTAGCCGATGTCGCGCCAGCCACTGCTCTGGGTGTGGTAGCGGTAGATGCTGCGGAGCATCGAAGGGGCCTGCTTGCAGGTGTAGTTGTTGCCGGTCGCGCTGTGGTGCACGAAGGCCGCCCTGACGGTCTTGGTGTACGCGAAGTTGCGCTCGCGGAGCCTCTCGTCCGCGCCCCAGCCCTTGCGGGTGATGATCCCCGGCCGGGGTCCGATGTACGGCTTCGCCCCGGCCGCGACGATCGCCGTCTCCTCCGTCTCCGCCTTGGTCAGCGCGGGGATGACGGCCGCGCCGAGCGGGGCGAGCTCCGCGTTGACGGCCGAGGCGGCGGCGGATTCGGCGGTGAGCGCCTCCGGCACGACCGTCGTCGGCGGCGCCGGGTTGCCGGCGAACGTCGCCGGGGTCGCGGCGGACCGGCCGGCCCGGCCGGTGGGAGCGTCGCGGGCGGGTTCCGGTGCGGGGTCCTCGCCGGGAGCGACGAGTTCGAGGCGCAGCCCTTCGGGGAGCGGTACGGCGGCGGACCGGTGCTGCGGATCGGCAGCCTCCGGGCGTACGCGTACCTCCACGCCGTCCGAGTCGCCGACCCAGAGCGGGGCCGTCGCTCCGCGCACGGCGCCGGACGTCCGCTCGTCGCTGCCGAGGTCCGCGGCGTGCTCGGCGTTGTGGGTCTCGACGTCCTGCCAGTCCGACCAGCTCGTGCCGCCGGTCGCCCGGGTGCGGACCTGGACCGTGCCGTGCAGTTCGGCCTCGGCGTCGTCCCAGACCACGCCCACCAGGGAGAACGGGCGGGCGTCGCGCTGGGCCAGGCCCTGGCCGGCCGCCGCCGGGCCCACGGCGCGGTCGGACGGTGAGGTGAGGGGCTCCAGGGGCAGGGACTGCGTCGAGCCGGCCGGCTCGGCCGCGCGGGTCCCGTCGGCCCGCACGGACGGCGGGGCGGCTTCGGGGGCTTCCGCGTCGGGGGCGGCTTCGGGGGCTTCCGCTGCGTCGGGAGCGGCTTCGGCCCGTACCGACGGCGGGCCGGACCCCGGCGACTCGGGGGACACGGAGAGCGGCCGGGCCGAGGCGGAGTGCGGGGCCGGGGCGGACAGGGCGGGGGCGGCGAGCGGCAGAGTGAGGGCCGCCGCGCAGGTGACGCCGACTGAGGTGACCAATAGTGCACGCATACGCATGATCCTGGCCATACAGTCATGACTCCGGCTACCCGGACATCGGCCTCGACGTGACGCGTCGTCTGCCGAACCGGTGTACGTGACACCCGTTCAGCCCGCCCCGCACAGCGTCCCCGCGTACGCTTGCGCGGATGAACTCCAGCGACCGCACCCCTGCCGACCTGCTGCGATCCGCCCTTGCCGCGGACCCGGCCCGCCCCCTGGTCACCTTCTACGACGACGCCACCGGAGAGCGCGTCGAACTGTCGGTGGCCACCTTGGCCAATTGGGTGGCCAAGACCGCCAATCTGCTCCAGGGCGACCTCGCCGCGGAGCCCGGCGACCGGCTCGCCCTGCTGCTCCCCGCGCACTGGCAGTCCGCGGTCTGGCTGCTCGCCTGCTCTTCCGTCGGGGTCGTCGCCGATGTCCAGGGCGATCCGGCCGCCGCCGACCTCGTGGTGACCGGCCCGGACACCCTGGAGCGGGCGCGGGCCTGCCGGGGTGAGCGGGTCGCTCTCGCCCTGCGTCCGCTGGGCGGCCGATTCCCGCTGGCGCCCGAGGGGTTCGCGGACTACGCGGTGGAGGTGCCGAGCCAGGGCGACCGCTTCGCCCCCTTCGCCCCGGTGGACCCCGAGGCGCCCGCGCTGGCCGTCGGCGGGATGGAGCTGACGGGTGCGCAGCTCGTCGCCAAGGCCCGCGAGGACGCCGGCGCCCTCAGGCTCGTACCGGGGTCCCGGCTGCTCACCGGGCGTACGTACGACACCTGGGACGGGCTGAGCGCCGGGCTCTTCGCGCCGCTGGCGGCCGGTGGGTCCGTGGTGCTGTGCCGCCACCTCGGGCAGCTGGACGCGGACGGGCTGGCCAAGCGGACCGAGAGCGAGCGGGTCACCAACACCGCGGTATGACAAGCGCCCTGAGGGGCACCCGTCCGGCCCACAGCGGGCCGAGTCCTCGGCAATCGGCTCCGGAGCGGGTAGATGATCGGGCGGTACAGACCACTCTCCCGGCCGTGCACAACCAAGCGTGAGTTTCAGCCGTCTACTCCTGCGACCGGCGGCCCCTCGCGCCGCCGAACGTGAAGGATGGACGCAGACGTGACCGACAGTGCTGGCCCGCAGTCCGACCCGGACCACCCGGCCGGGGACAAGCCGCAGGGCAGGTCGCAGGGCAGGTCGCAGGAGAGGCCCGGACCCGAGGGCGTGACCCCCGAGGGCGGAACCCCGGAAGGCGCGGCCCCGGAGGGCGGTGCTCCTCAGGACGGTGCTCCTCAGGACGGCCCCCCTGAAGCCGCCGGGCCCGGAACGCCCGAGAGCTCGGAGAGTACGGAGAACACCGAAAGCGCGGCGGGTTCCGCGAAGGGGGAAGGCGGTGGCGGGGCCGAGGGTGACCCCGCTCCCGGCCGCGGCGGTGACCCCGACGGCGCGGCCGGGAGCGGTGACGGCGTGCGGACCTGGGCCGATCAGCCCAAGGACGGCATCGTCGCCGCGCGCGGGAGCCACTGGCTGCGCTGGACCGCGCTCGCCGCCTCGTTCCTCGTGCTGGTCGCCGCGGGGGCGGGCTGGTGGCTCTACAGGAAGCTCGACGGGAACATCACCACCGACACGAGCGCCGCCGCCGAGCTCAAGGTGTACGAGAAGGAACGGCCGACCCCGGTCGTCATGGACGCGCAGAACATCCTGCTCATCGGGTCCGACAGCCGGGCCGGGGACAACCGTGAGTACGGCCGGGACGACGGCGGCAGCCAGCGCTCCGACACCACGATCCTGCTGCACCTCGCGGCGGACCGGAAGAGCGCGACGGCCGTATCCCTCCCCCGCGACCTGATGGTGGAGATCCCCAGCTGCCGCACCGCGGACGGCAAACAGACACGGGAGCGGTTCACGCAGTTCAACGCGGCGTTCGAGCTCGGCGGCACCGCCTGCACGATCCGCACCGTGGAACGGATGACCGGCATCCGCATCGATCACCACATGGTCGTCGACTTCAACGGCTTCAAGGACATGGTCGACGCCGTGGACGGGGTCGAGGTCTGCCTCAAGGAGCCGATCGACGACAAGGACGCGCACCTGGAGCTCCCGGCCGGCCGGCAGACACTGAACGGCGAGGAGGCCCTCGGCTACGTACGGGCGCGCAAGTCCCTCGGCAACGGCAGCGACACCGAACGGATGGAACGCCAGCAGCAGTTCCTGGGCGCCCTGGTGAACAAGATGCAGAGCAATGGCGTGCTGCTCAACCCGACGCGGCTCTACCCGGTGCTGGACGCGGCGACCAAGTCGCTGACCACGGACCCGGGTCTTGACTCGCTGCGCGACCTGTACGACCTGGTGCGCGGGATGCGCAACGTGCCGACCGAGCAGGTGCAGTTCCTGACCGTGCCGCGGCAGCCGTACCGCAACAACGTGAACCGGGACGAACTCGTCGAACCGGACGCCGGTGACCTGTTCAAGCAACTCCGTGAGGACCGGCCCGTCGCCGTGGTCCCGGCCGACGAACTGGAGGAAGCGCAGCGGGACCAGGAGAGGGAGCAGGACGGGAATCCGGACGAAGCCGGGTCCGAAAGCCCGACGCCCACACCCACCTATTCGGGGTCGAGTGCGGCGGACGACCTGTGCAAGCAGTAAAGCAATCACCAAGACAGAGAACACAATCGACGCATTACAGGAAGAATGCCCGGTTGTAAGGGGCGTTGAATAGGTCACGCACGTCGCTCGACGCGGAATCGGCCGGATAGTGTGACGCGATCCGGTGCTTCCGGCCGTCAGGTCGTGCACTGCTGGAGCGAAGGAACGAGCGCCTTGCCGGGGGAGGGCGCCTCGCGTGGCACCGACGGAGGACGCAGGCAACCGTGGACGCGCACAGTCGTGGACGGGCGGACGATATCGACCCCGCCGACCAGTGGGTACTCAACCCGCACACCGGCAATTACGAATTGCGACTGGACCACTCCGCTGGGGAGTCGAGCAGTCCTTCGCGTACGGCCACGGCTGCCGAAGGAACCGGTCGCCGCGGTGAATCACGGACCGGTTCGTCCCGCGAGGGTTCAGGACGCCGCGGTTCCGGTTCGCGGGAGCGCGAGGGCGCCCCGGACGGGCCGCGCCAGGTGCCCGGCCAGCGCAGCCGCCGCAGCGCCCAGGGGGCGCGCGCGGCCGCCGAACCGCCCGCGCCCGGCCGCCGGAAGCGCAAGCCCAGGAAGTCGCGCAAGAAGAAGGCGCTGCTCTGGACGGGCGGGGTCATGGCGTTCGTCGTGGTCGCCGGCTCGGTCGGCGCGTACATCCTGTACGAGCGGTTCAACGGCAACATCGACACCGTCGACGTGGGGAACGTCGGCAGCAAGGGCGTCGTGAGCGACGGCCCGATGAACATCCTGATCATCGGCACCGACAAACGCACCGGCAAGGGCAACGAGGGGTACGGCGACAAGGGCAGCACCGGCCACGCCGACACCAACATCCTGTTCCACGTCTCCGAGGACCGCACCAACGCGACGGCGATGAGCATCCCGCGCGACCTGATGACGACCATCCCGGACTGCGAGACGAAGCAGCCCGACGGGTCGACGAAGGTGATCCCGGGCGCCGCGAAGGCCCGTTTCAACACCAGTCTCGGCCAGGAGGGCCGCGACCCCGGGTGCACGATGCGGACGGTCGAGGAGATCACCGGCATCCAGCCGGACCACTTCATGATGGTCGACTTCAACGCGGTCAAGGAGCTCACGACGGCGGTCGGCGGCGTCAATGTCTGCATGGCGAAGCCGATCGACGACCCGAAGTCGCATCTGAAGCTGCCCCAGGGCGAGTCGAAGGTGCAGGGCGAAACCGCCCTGGCCCTGCTCCGCACCCGGGACAGCTTCGGCAACCGGAGCGACCTCGACCGGATCAAGGTGCAGCAGCAGTTCCTCGGCTCCATGATCCGGGAGATGAAGTCGAGCGACACGCTCACCAACCCGAAGAAGCTCTTCAAGCTCGCCGACGCGGCCACCAAGGCGCTGACCGTCGACACGGGCATCGGTGACGCGAAGAAGCTGATGACGCTCGCCCAGGAGATCAGCAAGGTCAACACGGAGAACATCACCTTCGTCACGATGCCGGTCAAAGACAACCCGGACGAGCCGAAGCCCGTCACGGTGGTCGTGCACCCGCAGCAGGGCGACCCGCTCTTCGCGATGATGCGATCCGACACCTCCCTGACCGAGGTGAAGCAGAAGGAGAAGGCCGCCAAGAGCAAGCAGGCGGCCCTGCTCAAGGGACCGAAGGCCGCGCCCGAGGACGTACGCGTGGACGTCCTCAACGGCGGTGATATCTCCGGTGGGGCGGGTGCGACCGTCACCTGGCTCCAGAACGAGCAGGGGGTGCTCAAGTCCACCAACAAGGCCAACGCACCCGAGAAGATCAAGAAGACGACGCTGGAGTACGCGCCCAACCAGGCCGATCAGGCCCGGGCGCTCGCCGAGATGATGGGGCTGCCCGCCGCGGCCATGAAGCAGGGCACCGCCGACGCCGAGGGGCTGGAGGCGATGGTGCTCACGCTGGGGGCGGACTTCAAGGGCGCGGGCCAGCTCATCACCGGGCCGGCGAAGGCTCCGGAGGGCGTTGAGCAGGCAAGCGCCGACAAGGCGGTTTGCGCCAAGTGACACCGGGTCACCGCGCCGCAGCGGAAATCTGAACAGCATGGGGGGGGTCCGATGGGACGGAGCAGCACGCGCGGGGAGGGGACGCGATCACGCGTCCGCAACGCCGGTCAGCTCGACCGCGACACGAGCCTGTACGAAGGTGACGGCGACGGGCCGGGAGGCGGTGAGGGACCGGGAGGCGGTGAGCGGCCGGGGGGCGGCGAGCGACCGAGAGGCAGCCGCCGGGCGGCGAAGGGCCGCCGCGGCAACGGCGGTGGCGCCCAGGGGCGCAGCAGCCGCCGCGCGCCCAAGAGCGCCAAGCGGCGTGCACTGCGCTGGAGCGCCTCCGTACTCGCCGTACTGATACTCGGCACCGGCGGCGCCGGTTATCTCTACTACGAGTACCTCAACAGCAACATCAAGAAAGAGGATCTGACCCTCGGCGACAAGCAGATGGCCGATCACAAGGCCAACGCCGCCGGGCAGACCCCGCTCAACATCCTGCTCATCGGTTCCGACGCCCGGGACACCGAAGCCAATCAGAAGCTGGGCGGGGCGAAGAAGACCTTCGGCGCCAAGCCTCTGGCCGATGTGCAGATGCTGCTCCACATTTCGGCGGACCGCAGCAACCTCTCCGTGATCAGCATGCCGCGCGACACCATGCTGAAGATGCCCAAGTGCACGGCCCCGGACGGCGAGGTCTTCCCGGCCAGCACCGTGGACGTACAGACCAACGAGAGTCTGGGCCGCGGTGGTCCCGGGTGCACGGTGGCCACCTGGTACGAGCTGACCGGCATCCGGATCGACCACTTCATGATGATCGACTTCGCCGGTGTGGTCTCGATGGCCGACGCGATCGGCGGCGTCCCCGTCTGCGTCGACGCCAACATCCACTCACGCGACCGGGGCGGCAAGGGCTCCGGGCTGAAGCTGGAGAAGGGCACCACCTACGTCAAGGGCGAGCAGGCCCTCGCGTGGCTGCGCACCCGGTACGGCTTCGAGGGCAACACCGACCTGGGACGGGCGAAGGCCCAGCACCAGTACATGAACTCCATGGTCCGCGAACTGCGCAAGGGCACCAAGCTCACCGACCCGGCGAAGTTGATGAACCTCGCCGAGGCGGCCACCGACGCGCTGACGGTCGACAAGGGCATCAAATCAGTCAAGAAGCTCTACGACCTGGCCGAGGAGTTCAAGAAGGTCCCGACGAAGCGCATCACGATGTCGACCATGCCGAACGTGTACGGCACCGGTGTGAACAAGGGCCGGGTCTACCCGAAGGCGGGCGACGCGGAGCAGCTTTTCCGGATGGTCCGCGAGGACGTGCCGCTGGACGGCAAGGCCTCCAAGCGGAAGAAGCCGGAGGAGCCCAAGGACCCGTCGGCGCCGGTCGGCGAGATCGCCGTCGCCGTACGGAACGGGACCGCGACCGACGCACTCGGACCGGCCTCGGGGCGCGCGGGAGATGTGGCGGAGCAGCTGAAGGAGGCGGGCTTCGGCCAGACCACCGTCGACCCGAACAACGTGACCAGGGCGGCACGGACGGCGATCCTGTATCCGAGCGCGGAGCTGGAGGGCGACGCGCAGGCGGTCGCCAAGGTGCTCGGGGTTCCGTTGTCGCAGGTGAAGAAGTCCACCGACGTCTCGGGGATCTCGCTCGCCGTGGGCGCGGACTGGCGCGAGGGCGGGGCCTACCCGGTGTCCAAGGGCACGGAGAAGACCCCGGAGTCGGCGGGGGCCCTCAACGGCGACGACAAGAATGCGTGCATGAAGGTCAATCCGAACTACACCTGGTGACGCCGTAGACGGACGGACGGACCGACCGTACGCGGCGAAGGGCCCCTGGAAACCGGCGGTTTCCAGGGGCCCTTCGCCGTGCCTGCCGGTCAGACGGTCTCGCTGCTCCCGTTCATCGCCGGGCGGCGGCTCGCGATGACCCGTTTGGCCAGCGACCGGGGGCTGGTGAGGAAGCCGAAGCCCCAGCACATGTGCATGGTCGCCAGCGCCACCGGGATCCGGGCGCGGGCCTTCAGCGGGAGCCCCTTGCCGGCGGGCAGCGACCCGGCGACGATCGCGGCCACGTAGCCGCCCGGGACGGCCAGCGCCCACGGGGTGACGGCCGCGCCCAGGACCAGGCCCGCCGCGATCGCGACGACGGCGGCCGGCGGGGCCAGGTAGCGGAGGTTGATCGAGCCGGGGTGGTAGCGGGCGACGACGTGGCGCCAGCGGCCGTAGTCCTTGTACTGCTTGGCGAGCGCCTTCACCGTGGGGCGCGGGCGGTACTGGACCTTCAGCTCGGGCGAGAACCAGATCAGCCCGCCGGCCTCGCGGATGCGGAAGTTGAGCTCCCAGTCCTGGGCGCGGATGAACTCGACGTTGTAGCCCTCGGCCCGCTCCAGGGCCTCGCGGCGGAAGACGCCGAGATAGACGGTCTCGGCCGGGCCCGCCTGGCCGCCGGTGTGGAAGGCCGCGTTGCCGACGCCGATCTTCGACGTCATCGCGGCGGCGACGGCGTCCTCCCAGGCGTTCTCGCCCTCGGCGTGCATGATGCCGCCGACGTTCTGCGCGCCGGTCTCCTCCAGGAGGCGGACGGCGGTGGCGATGTAGTTCGGCGAGAGCATGCCGTGGCCGTCGACCCGTACGACGACGGGGTGGCGGGAGGCCTTGATCGCCGCGTTGAGGGCGGCGGGGGTGCGGCCGGTGGGGTTGGGCACGGTGTGGACGCGGGGGTCCTCGGCGACGAGCTCGGCGGCGATCTCGTCCGTCCGGTCGGCGGAGGGGCCGAGCGCGATCACGACCTCCATCTCACCGGCGTACTCCTGCTCCAGGATGTGCCGGACCGAGTTCCTGAGATGGCGTTCCTCGTTGAGCACCGGCATGATCACGGAGACGGCGGGGTACTGCGCGGCAGACATGTGGTCCTCGGGTGGTCCTCGGGGGCGCCGGGGGGTGCCGGGGGTGCCGCACCGCAGGAGGCGGGCGCCCCGGGAGGCGGCGTTATTCGGCCGCCACGTTACCGCGAATGGGGGACACCGGTGCGCGCGCCGCCGGGTCGCGGGCCGGGGCGGAGATCGTATGGGCCTACCGTGCGATTGGTCCCCTTGCACCATTGGTCCCCTTGCACCGCAGAGGTGTCTCCCTTGCACCCCGGAGGTGTCTCCCCCCGTGCCCACACCGCAACGACCACAACGGCCCCAGCGCCCGCCGCACCCCCGCACCACTCCCCCGCGACGCCGTCCGCCCCGGGGCACCCGGCCGGCCCTCGCCCGCAGGCAGGACGAGCGGCCGCGCTGGGGCATGCGGGTGGCCACCGGTCTTTCGGTGCTGGTGCTGGGGGCCGGTGGGATCGGTCACGCCGTGGTGAGCAGCCTGGAGGGCGGAATCGGCCGGGTCGATCCGTTCAAGGACATGAAGAACCGCCCGCAGGGGGGCCACGGCACGAATCTGCTGCTCGTCGGCACGGACGGCCGGGACACGATCACCGAGGCCGAGAGGAAGAAGTACCGGCTCGGCGGCGCGCCCTGCCACTGCACCGACACGATCATGCTGGTCCATCTGTCGGCGGACCGGCGGCGGGCGAGCGTGGTCAGCCTCCCCCGGGACAGTTACGCCGAGATGCCCGCCCACACCGACCGCACCACGGGCAAGCACCACGAGAGCCACCCGGTGAAGCTGAACGCCGCGTACGCGGAGGGCGGGCCCACGCTGACCGTGCGGACCGTCGAGAACATGACCGGGGTCAAGGTCGACCACTATCTGGAGGTCGACTTCACCAGCTTCATGAAGACGGTGGACGCGGTCGGCGGGGTGAAGATCTGCACGGCCCGGCCGATGAAGGACTCGTACACCGGTCTGGACCTGCCCGCCGGCACCCATGAGATGGACGGCGGCCAGGCGCTCCAGTACGTACGCTCGCGCCATGTGGACGTGGCCTCCGACCTGGGCCGGATGGAGCGCCAGCAGAAGTTCGTGGCGGCGCTGATCAAACAGGCGACGGGCAGCGGGGTACTGCTGAACCCGGTGAAGTTCCAGCGGGTCGCCGCCTCGGCGCTCGGCTCGGTCCGGGCCGACAAAGGCTTCGGTACGGAGCAGATGCTGGCGCTGGGCAAGGCGATGAAGGACTTCGGTCCGGCCTCGTCGGAATTCGCCTCCGTGCCCATCGGCAATCCCAGCTTCCCGGTCAAGGGCATCGGCTCGACGGTGCAGTGGGACGCGAAGAAGGCGAAGGAGCTGTTCCGGGCCCTGCGCGAGGACAAGCCGCTGGCCCCGTCGAAGCCGAAGCCCGCGGCCGGCCCGAAGGAGCCGCCGGCCACGCTCGTGGACGTGGCACCGAAGGAGGTCCGGGTGCAGGTCTACAACGGGACCCCGAAGGACGGCCTCGGCCGGACGGTGGACGAGGCGCTGCGGGCCACCGGGTTCACCACCAGCGAGGCCCCGCTCAACGGGGAGCTGCGGGATCTGAAGCGGACGCTCGTGGAGTACGACCCGCGCTGGGACCGGTCGGCGAAGTCCCTGGCCACCGCCCTGCCCGGGAGCGAGCTCAAGGCGGTGGAGGGCCGGGGCCCGCTGATGAAGGTGACCGTGGGCTCGGACTTCACGAAGGTGCAGCGGGTGAGGGCGGAGAGCCGGCAGACGGGCGAGTTCTCCACGGTGCGGGGCGACGAGGTGGTGTGCCCGTAACCCGGTGACCGTGCGGGTCGCCTCAGGCCGCCACCCGGTGGCCGTACGGGTACCTCAGCCGTCAACCGGCGACCGTACGGGTACCTCAGCCGCCCCCGACGACCGTACGGTTCGCCTCAGCCGTCCATGCCGTCGGCGGCGCGCTTCTCGCGCAGTTCCTTGATCGCGCGGCGGCGGGCGAGCCGGTGGGTGCGCCGGATCTGCGCCTCCTGGTAGCGCCGGTTGTCGCGCTCGGTCTCGGGGATCACCGGCGGTACGCGGCGCGGCTTGCCGTCCCCGTCGACGGCGGCGAAGACCAGATAGGCGCTGCCGACCTGCTGGGCGGGGGTCGACTCGTTCCAGCGTTCGGCCATCACGCGGACGCCGACCTCCATCGAGGAACGGCCGGTCCAGTTGACCTGCGCGCGTACGTGTACGAGGTCACCGACCCTGACGGGCTCCAGGAAGACCATCTCGTCCATGGAAGCGGTCACCGCGGGCCCGCCGGAGTGCCGGCCGGCCACCGCGCCCGCGGCGTCGTCGACCAGTTTCATGATCACGCCACCGTGCACCGTGCCGAGGAGGTTGGTGTCGTTGCCGGTCATGATGTGGCTGAGGGTGGTTCGGGACGCCGCGGTCGGCTTGCCCGGAATCTCACCCTCCGGGCGGTTGGCCCGATCTGTTATGCCAGTGGCCTGATCTGTCATACAGTCCACCTTATGCGGGGGCAGGGATCCCGCAGAATGCATCAGGTTCGCAACAGCCCTGGTGCGATTTCCCTTACACCCTGTAATAGCTGTGGGCCGGAACGGCACACTGTCGGGATGAACGATTGGCCCGATCGACGGACCGGCGACCGCGACGAGCGCTACGGGCGCGGCAGCGCCAGCCCTCAGCCCGAGAGTGCGCGGGCGATGCCGCACATCCAGCGCCGCCCGGCCCCGCCGCAGAGGCCGCAGGTGCCGCCGCAGAGGCCGCAGACCCCGCCGCGGAGCCAGGGCGGGTACGACGACCGCTACCAGGACGGCGGCTACGGCAACAGCCCCGACCCCGGCTACGACAGCGGCTACAACACGGGCCAGGTCTACGGCTCGGGCGGCGGCGGATCCGACGGCCGGGGCGGCGGCGGCCGTCGCGGCGGCGGTGACGGGGGCCACGTCCAGGGCCGCCCGGCACCGGACTGGCGCCGCCGGATCAAGCTCGGCGCACTGACCCTGGTGGTCGTGCTGCTCACGGTCTCGATCTCGACGTACTTCTGGGCCGACTCGAAGCTGAAGCGCGAGGTCGACCTCGCGAAGGTCATCGAGCGGCCGGAGTCCGGCGACGGCACGAACTACCTGATCGTCGGGTCCGACAGCCGTGAGGGCATGTCGGCCGAGGAGAAGAAGCGGCTGCGCACCGGTTCCGCCGAGGGCAAGCGCACCGACTCGATGATGATCCTGCACGACGGCTCCAGCGGCCCGACGCTGATCTCGCTGCCGCGCGACTCCAACGTCGAGATCCCGTCCTTCAAGGGGTCCGAATCCGGGAAGATGTTCCCGGGCACCGGCCGGCAGGTGAAGCTGAACGCCGCCTACGCCGAGGACGGCCCCGAACTGCTCGTGCGTACCGTGGAGTTCAACACCGGTCTGCGCATCGACCACTACGTCGAGATCGGCTTCGGCGGCTTCGCGAAGATCGTGGACGCGATCGGCGGGGTCGAACTGGACATCCCGAAGGCCTTCAAGGACAAGAAGTCCGGCGCCGACTTCCAGGCCGGCAAGCAGACGCTGAACGGCGAGCAGTCCCTCGCCTTCGTCCGTACCCGCTACGCGTTCGCGGGCAGCGACCTGGACCGTACGAAGAACCAGCAGAAGTTCCTCGCGGCACTGGCGAGCCAGACGGCGACCCCGTCCACGATCATCAACCCGTTCAAGCTGTACCCGACGCTGGGCGCGGGCCTGGACACGCTGATCGTGGACAAGGACATGTCGCTCTGGGCACTGGCCAACATGTTCTTCGCGATGAAGGGCGTCACAGGCGGCGAGGGCACGTCGATGAACATGCCGATCTCGGGCAGCGTCGGCTCCAACCTGGTCTGGGACAAGGCCAAGGTGAAGCAGCTGGTGGAGCAGCTCAACAACGACGAGAAGGTCACGGTCAAGGGCGACTGAGCCCGCGGAAACAGCGGTTGAGGGCGCCGGGCTGTTGCCCGGCGCCCTTTCGTCACCCGGGGCCGCCCTCTACGTGCCGTAGGTGATGTTCCCGTGCTCGTCCATGGGGGGATGCATCTGGGAGGGGCCGTACTCGTCGACGTCGGACGGGCGCGGCTTCTCCGGCCCGTCGGGCCCGATGCGCATCATGCGCTCGACCCGGACGACCTCGAACCGCTTCCCCCGCACGATGAGTTCGTTGGGCCTGCGGCGTGCCATGAACTTCTTCGCGGCCCGCTCGTTGACGGCGGCCTCCTTCTCGTCCACCTTCATCCACGCGGGCAGCTCCGGCATGTCCGGCAGATCCGGCAGTTGGGGCACGGGCCGGGTGAGGTGGTGGACGAGGGCACGCCGGGCGCCCTGCGGGGTCGAGTACTGCCCGGTCACCATCGACCAGGACAACTCCTTCCGCTCCACCACCCGGAACGTCGTCGGGAGGAGCACGACCCCCGGGTGGGTGGTCAACGCCCGCCGCGAGTCGGCCCGTACGTCCCCGGGGAAGCGGTCCGCCGTGTAGGAGAGCTGGAGCAGCCCGGCCCGGTCGATCCCCTCGGTCAGCCCGACGGCGGCCGCGTGATCGACCACGAAGCCCTTGGTGCGGCAGGGGTCGGGGGCGTCCAGGTCCCAGCTGTCGTCGTCCGGGTCGGTGGCCCGGGGCGGCTCCAGGCGCCCGTCGCCGATCCGGGTGAACTCGTCGGCCCGCACGACGCGGTAGCGGACGCCGTCCGCCGTCACCTCGTTGACCGGTTCGGTCTCCAGCCGGGCCACGGCCTCCAGCAGCGACCGCCGCACGGCCCGGTCCTCGGTGTCGTCCTTGGCCTTGAACCAGAGGTGCGAGTTCAGCTCGTCCCGGGCCATCTGCGGGAACCCGGTGTCGAGTTCACCCAGCAGCCGCCAGCGGGGCCGCTCCCCGCGCCGCTGCGCGGCAAGCCCGAACAGCGGCCCCCGGACCACGATGTTCGGATACTTGCGGACCGAGGCGAACGCGTCCGCCTCGGTGACCTCGAAGACCGGGTCGTCGCGGTGGGTGACGTTGATGGTGAGATGGTCCGGCGACTGCCCCGGGTGATCGTCCATGCACTCAGTGTGCCGAAGGAGGCTGCCGGTGTCAGGGTTTCCGCCACAAAGGGCTCCTGCCGTGCGGATCTGACGCCGCCGGCGACCACACCGACGAGCGCGCTCCGCCGCCCGTCGGGGCCGCTGAGCGCGCTCGGCTCGTGCGGGGTGGGGGTGGTGGTGGTGGTGCGTGGGGGTGGTGGTGCGTGGGCCTCAGCTGCCGGAGGCGTACGGGACGAAGTCCGCCCAGGCGGCGGAGTTGAAGCCGAGCTGCGGCCCGGCCAGATCCTTCGAGTCACGGACGTGCACGGTGCTGCGGGCAGCGGCGACCTCGATGCAGGCGGGGCCGTCGTTGCTGCTGTAGCTGCTCTTGAACCACTCCAGGGCGGAGCCGTCTCCACCCGAGGTCTTACGCGTCATGTCTCTCCCAGTACTTTCTCGATGAAGGTCCGTGATTCCCGTGGAGTAAGGCCCTGGGCCCGGACGAGACCGAGCCGTTGCTCCAGGATCCGGATCTCCTTGGGGTCGAAGGTCAGGCGGCTGAACAACTGACTCTCCCATTGTCCCACCGCAGACCCGTCCTTGAACTTGAGAAGCTGGAGCTGTCCGCCCATCCCGGCATGGTCCTCCCGGTCGGTCGGCATCACCTGAATCTCGACATTCCGCAACTGTCCGATCTCCAGCAGGTGTTCGAGCTGGCGGCGCAGCACCGCACGTCCGCCGAGCGGTCGCCGGATCGTCACCTCCTCCAGGACGAAGGTGAGCATGGTCAACGGCTTGCGCCGGAAGATCTCCTGTCGCGCCATGCGTGCCGCGACGTAACGCTCGACCTCGTCGGGTCCGAACGCCGGCCGTCGCATCTCGTAGAGCGCACGGGCATATTCTGCGGTCTGGATAAGCCCGTTGACGTTGTGGTTGTCGTACGCGCCGAGCTCGACCGCTTCCCGTTCGAGCTTGGCGAGGTCCTTCACCTTCTTCGGGTACCTGGCCTCCGCCACGTCCTGCTTCATCGCGGAGATCTTGCCGCCCGCGCCCAGGGCCCTGTCCGTCCCGTCCAGGAACTCCGGCTTGGGGATGCGCCGTCCGCCCTCGACCTTGTAGACGAGGTCCTCGCCGTATCCGATCGCCACGCCCAGCTCGGCGGCCCGCATCCCGGCCGCCTCCCGCCAGAGTTTGACCTGCCGCCCCACGGCGGCCATGACCGCGCTCGAATCGTCGGCCGGATCGATGTCCAGGTCGCGATCCGGCTCGGACACGGTCTCGTCCGCCCCTGCTTCCGTTACTGCTCCCGCACCCGCTTCATGCGCCGTCGGGCTGTGCCTGCCGTGTTCGTCAGCCATGGTGCGCAGCGTAGGGACGGCGGGACGCACCATGAGACGGATCCCCGGAAATCCACCCGAAATCGCTGCTCACACCGGGTCGTGGCGCGTCACGGTCCGGTGAGGGTCCACCGGGTCGTGGCCGACCGCGACCCGGTGGACCGCGACATCAAATACTTAAAGAACCAGGGAAATTACCCAACCCCACCCCACCCGATCCCAGTGGTCAGCTGCGGGAGGGACTGGTCACCCACACGGGTGAGCTTTGCCAACTGAGCTGGATTTTGGCCGGGTTGGCAGGCATATGCTCACGCTGACCACAACCCCAGACATGAGACGGCCCCCGCCGGGACGGCAATCCCGAGCGAGGACCTGACCACCAAGGAAGAAGACCCTTCCCGATGGATACCCAGCACGATATCGCCCTCGCCCATGCCCTGACCGGGATTCCCGGTCCTCTCCCGCCCGCCGGCGTGATCCACGTAGCGATCCCGCACACGAGCCGGTTCACGGTCGTCGGCAACCACCTCGCCCAGCACGCCGAGTTGTCGCTCACCGCGATCGGGATCGGCGTACACATCCAGTCGCTGCCCGTCGGATCCAAGGTCGGCGTCAAGGCGCTCACGGCCCGCTTCCCCGAGGGCGAGACGAGGATCGCCGCCGCCCTGCGCGAGCTGGAGGCCCACGGCTACCTGCACCGGACCCGCGTGAGGTTGACGAAAGGCCGGCTGGCGACCCGTACGGTGTTCTGCAACCAGCCGGGTGCGTTGCTGCGGGGCGGGGCGGTGGTGCCGCCGAGGCCGGTGGCGACTGCACCGATGCCGGTGCCGGTGCCGGTGCCAGCGGTGATGCCTGCGGTGCCCGTGGAAACGGCTACGGTGCCTGAGCCTGCGCCCGCCCCCACCCCCGTACCGGAAGAATCGCACCCGCCGGTCCGCCTACCGTCGCGCACCGCGCCCAAGCCGCCGCGCCCACCGCTCCCCCAGCCCCGCGAACTCACCCCGGAGCTGCGGCAGACCTCCTCCGCGCTCCTCGCCGACCTGCGTCGTCACGCGAAAGAGCTGGTGCTCTCCGAGGAGGACGTCGAGGAGCTGATCCCCGGGGTGGCCGCCTGGCTGGAGCGCGACGCGCACCCCGATGCCATCCGCCATGCCCTGACGACCGAGCTCCCGCAGCCGCCCAAGTACCCGGCGAAGATCGTCAGGCACCGCCTCACCGTGCTCCTGCCGCCGCCGCTCCCCGGTGCTCACGACCTCGTACCGCCCCGCCGGGCTACGACCGCCACCCCGTTCCAGACCTGCGAGGGCTGCGAACGGGCCTTCCGCTCCCACCACCCCGGCCACTGCCGCGACTGCAGGGCCCAGTACTGGGAGGCTGCCTAGCTTGAAAGGGGACGCCCCTTGCCCCGGGCACCGACGACGAGGAGCGGGCACGATGACCATCGCCCCGGACGGCGCACGGCGTGACGCCCACCTCTACCGGGTCATGCGGGAGTTCGTCGCGCGTGCGGACGACACGCTTCCTGGCACATTCGAGATCACCGAGGAAGGGATCGTTCACGACACGAGGGAGCCGGTCGGACCTCACGAGCTCACGACACTGCGGGTCCGGCCGGTCGGGCAACGGTCAATCCGCGCAGTCGTACCGCTTGACGAGCCTGGTGGCCACTTCCCGCATCACGGTCACGTTGTTGCGCAGCGCGATGTCCGCGTCGACAGGCCGCCTCTCCTCCAGCCTGGCCAGGTTCTCCTCATCCTGCGAGGGCACGTCGAGCCACACCCTGATGTACGGGGCGGTCGAGCCCATACGGACGGGGCAGCCGGCAGGCAGCGTGACCTCGGCCTGGTCGGGGAGCGCCCAGCCGGTGAACCCGGGACCGAGAGGGATGGAGCCCTTCTTGTTGTACGGGCCGCTCCGGGTATCCGCGATGACCAGTTTGTAGACCCCGCGAGGGTTGTCGTTGTCGTCGTACGGGTTGGCGCGCAGCACGCGGCATCCTCTGAACACCGCGTAGTCGGTGGTCCTGCCCTTGCTCTCCCACTCGTCCGTGCTGGTCTCTCCACCCTGGCCGTCGTCGATCAGCTCCGCCGTCTCCCGGCTGAGCGCACCATGACACAGGCTCTGCGGCAGCGGCGGCTTCTCCACGTTGTCAGGCCAGACACTCGCCGTCACCACCGCTACCCCGGCAGCGCCAAGCGTGATCGCCAACGGCAGCCACTTCTTGTCCATCGACTACTGCCCCATCAACTTGTCGGCCTCGGTCATGCCGTTCAAGTACCACTCCTTGGCCTTCGGCTGGAGATGATCCTCGTACTCGCCGGGGCTCGCGTCCAGTTCCGCCTTCGAGAGCCCTCGTTCCGTGGCCATCTGGCGCAACATGCCGTACATCTGCTTCTGGCCGTAGTCGTAATGCTTGATCATGTTGTTGCGGGTCTCGGCATCAACCTTGGCGTTCTCCTTGTTCAGGTGCTCGTTCAGGCCAGCGTCCACCGTTCGCTGCATCGTCACAGCGGTGCTCCCACGCGGCCTCGGAGCACTCCGCCCCCAGGAGCCCGGCCCCGTCGAACAGGGCCGCGAGCCCTTCCCGCGTACGGGGGAAGTCGTCCTCGGGGGCGAGTGCGGGGAGCCAGTCGGGGCGGGTGAGGCCGGCGACCCGTGCGGCACGGCCGATCAACGTCTGGCCGGGGGCTCCGGGCGACCGCCAGATGGTGACCGCTACCCGGCCGCCGGGCCGGGTGACCCGCCGCAGCTCGGCCAGTGCGACGCGCGGGCGGCCCACATGGTTGAGCACGAAGTTGCCCACAGCCGCGTCGAACGTGTCGTCCGCATAAGGCAGTTCGGGAAGTCGGGCGATGCACGCCGCGACGCCCCGCACAGCCCGGCGGGTCGCGTCCACCATGCCCGGTTCGGTGTCGGTGGCGTACACGGACGCGCCGCGCGCGAGCGCTGCGGCACTCACGGTCCCGCTTCCGCAGCCCACGTCCAGGACACGGCTGCCGGGCCCGGCCTCGGCGGCATCGAGGAGCGCCGCCGCCGGGCGGGCGCAGAGCCGGGCGTAGGTGCGGGCGTAGGCCTCGGCCCGCCCGGACCAGATGCGTCGCTCGGCTTCGTCGAAGGGGGTGGTCACCGTGGTCGCGGTGGTCATGACACGCCTCCCTTCGGTTCGAGTTCGGCGAAGTCCTCGTGGAGGGCGTCGAGATGGCGGCCGGTCGGTGCGCCCGCCGGGGTCAGCTCCGCCAGCCGCCAGCCGGGCAACTGCTCCTCGACCTCGGCGGGGAGCGACCCGTCCGCCGGGTCCGTCAGGGCGTACAGCACCCCGAACGCGGTCTCCCTGGCGACCTCGCGGGCCAGCGTGCCGAGGTCCTCGGGGGTGAGCCCGGCCGCGAGGGCCCGGCCGACGGCGTCGGCCGCCGCCCCGTCGGTGCGGTAGGCGGCCACCCACTGCGGGGCGGCCGTGCCCCAGGCGTCGACGTCCTGCCACACCGTCCGCAGGAGGCGGTAGCGGGCGAGCTGCGGCAGCCCCTCCTCCACCTCGGACTCGGCCCAGTCCCGGGCGTCGGCATCCGCCCCCAGGGCGCTGAAGAGGGCGGTCAGCCTGTCGATTTCGGTCATGGGGAGGGAGGCTACCGGCCGTGGCCGGAGCGTGGTCCGAGGCGGTGAGCAGCGTGGGATCGATGAGTTTTCGTGGAGCGCGCGGTCTGTACATACGTAAGAGTGAGAGGCGACGCCGGGCACCGGCCGGGGCCGGCACGACACAGCCAGGAGATCTGATGCGCACCCTGATCAGCACCGCCTTCGTTTCGCTCGACGGCGTCATGGAGGCCCCGGGCGGCGAGCCCGGCTACCGGAACTCGGGGTGGACGTTCAAGGACGTGGAGTTCCTGCCGGAGGCGTACGAGCTCAAGGGCCGGGAGCAGGAGGAGGCCACGGCCCTGCTCATGGGACGGGCCAGCTACGAGGCGTTCAGCCCGGTGTGGCCGGGCATGGAGGAGTTCACCGGGTACAAGGCGATGCCGAAGTACGTCGTCTCCACGAAGCTGACCGACGGCGATCTGGTCTCCGACTGGGGCGAGACCACGATCCTGCGGTCGCTCGACGAGGTCGCCGCCCTGAAGGAGACCGAGGGCGGCCCGATCATCGTCCACGGCAGCACCGAGCTGAACCGGAACCTCGCGGACGCGGACCTGATCGACCGCTACCACCTGCTCGTCTTCCCGCTTCTGCTCGGCGCGGGCAAGCGTCTGTTCAGCGCGACGGACAAGGACGCGCAGAAGCTGAAGCTGGTCGAGCACGAGGCGTACGCGAACGGCATCCAGAAGAACGTCTTCGAGGTCGTCCGCTGACGCGTCGGCGTCCCCGCCCCCACACCTGCGGGGCCGGTCAGCCGGTGCGTACCCCTCGCAGGACGGTCTCCGCCACCTCGGCGGGCACGACGCCCGTGGTGTCGACCACCCGAGCATCCCGGCGGAGCCAGGGCAGGGCCCGCTCGTAGTCGGTCAGGTGGTCCAGGCGCCACTGCCGGGCCCCGGCGCTCTCCGGTGCGGTGTCGGTCTCGATGCGCCCGACGAGGGTGTCCCGGTCGGTGTGCAGGAGGACGTGGTGCACGGGGATACCGGCCTTCGTCAGACCGTCGTGGATCTCCTGCCAGTACGCCTCGACCAGGACCGTCTGCGTGACCACCAACGTTCCGTCCACGTGGTCGAGTACCTGCCGTGCGGTCTCCACCACCAGGCCCCGCCAGGGCGGGAAGTCCTGGAAGTCCCTCTCCGGGGCTCCCAGCACGTGACAGAGCATCTCGCCGACCTTCTCGGTGTCGAAGAGCCGGGAATCCGGGAGGAGCGAGGTCACCTCCTTCGCGGTGGTGGTCTTGCCCGCGCCGAAGGTTCCGTTCAGCCAGATGATCATCGCTCCACCCTAGGCGTACGCGTACGGCGCCCGGCAGGTCACCGATGCCAGACCAGCGTGTAGCGCCAGAACAGGCGTCGGCGCAGCCGGACGCCGGGCAGTACGCGGCGGGCGTCACGGACGATCTCGGCGAAGGTCATGGTCGCCGGCCGGGTGGGGGCGGTCATGGAATCCGGCCGTGCGGCTCTGCGCCCCTTGTTCTTGATCCATGCCATGGCGATGTTCAGCGGGATGGCGGCGGCGCCCAGGAGGCGATCGCCGGGAGACCTCGCGCGGGCAACCCCCACGACGACCAGGGTCCCGCCCGGTGCCAGGTGCCGGCGAAGGTGGGTGAGAGCTTCGACGAACGGCAAGTGGTGGATGGCGGCCACGCACGTGATGACGTCGTAGGGACCGGGTGGTGTCTCCGTCAGCGCGTCGCCCGCGGTGAACATCACGGGGACACCCGGGCCCGTGAGCTCCCGGGCCCGGGCGACGATGGCGCGGTCGGCGTCCAGACCCTGCACTGTTCCGGCACGCGCGGCCAGGAGCCGGGCCAGATCTCCGCTGCCCGATCCGATGTCCAGAGCCCTGTCGAAGCACCTGGGGAGCTGCCGCATGATCCACCGGTGGTAGCGAGCGTTATGGTCCCACGGGTGGGCGCTGTGGAATCGGTCGATCGCCTGAAGGACGCGGGTCGTCATGGTCTCCACGGCACGAAGTCCACCATCTCGGGAACGTGACGGCCAGAGGTCACAAGGACAAGGGCAGGGAGCTCGCATGGCATCCATCCACCGCACCACCATGACGCCAACCAAGCTGGAGCTCATCACCGGCTGGCTGCCGAAGCAGAGCTGGTACGTGGGCGGCACGGAAACGCCGGACCTGGTCAAGGCCGGCGGGTTCCGTCTGGACGATCCGGAAGGGGCGGTCGGGATCGAGTTCATGGTCGTCGTGGACGCCCCCGCCGCGCAGGAGCCGGTGGCGTATCTGGTGCCGCTGGGCTACCGGGATGCGGCGCTGGAGGGCGCCCCCGGCGAGGCGCTGATCGGCACCTCCGAGCATGGGGTTCTCGGCACCCGGTGGATCTACGACGGCGCCCACGACCCGGTGGTGCTGGCGCGGTTGAGCGCTCTTCTGCGCGGCGAGGCGGCACCACAGCACCAGAGCCTGAGCGACACCCCCGACCCGACGGTCACCGTGCACGGAACCGGCACCGGATCCGGCCACGACCACGGGCGGCCCGACGTTCGGCTCCACCGCGTCCTGCGGCCGACGGAAGCCGAGCAGGGGCCGCCGTGGCGTCTCGTCGCCGGATGGACCTGGCCGGACGGAACCGCCGCACGGGGCGTGTTCGCGGCCGTCCCGCCGCAGTAGGAGGTCACGCGTACGGCCCCCGGTGAGTCACCAGGGGCCGTAACAAGAGGCGGTGCGCTGAAGGCCGTTACGGCAGGTTGCGCGCCATGACGATGCGCTGGACCTGATTCGTGCCCTCGTAGATCTGGGTGCTCTACGGCATACATTCGCCTGACCTGCCAAAACACCCCACAAGTGAGGGAACCGCCCAGGATTCCCCCAGGATCGGTCCAGAAGCGGTGCTCTCACGCGTTGGCTACGTGACCAGCCTGCCACTCACTCTGGGGAAGACGAGTACCTTTCGACACTGGCCCGTCCCGTGGAGCGGTCGAGTAGGCGGAGCTCCCAGGGTCCACTGTTCACGTCGAAGTCCTTCCCGAAGCCGACCCACTTGCCTGCCATGCGGCGGCCTGTCGGCTCGATCAGCAGCTGGACGGCACCGTGGTAACGGGCGCCGTGGTAGTAGCCGTCCACCGCCGTCTGTTCCGTCCACGTGCCTGTGATGATGTTCCGGTCCACGGACAGGTCCAGAGACAGAGGACTGTCCGGGTTGGTCGACGCTCCAGGCAAGCTCTGGGCTGTCAGCCTGTTGCCGTGCTGGACGATTACGACATGGTGCTTGCAGTCGAAAGTCTCGTCACGGCTGGACGAGTAGAACTCGTACCGAGACAGCCAGATCCCCGCGTACTCGCCTTGCGTCTCCGGCTCCGGGCTTGTGACGGCACTGGTCGTGCCGACTTCTCCAGCTTCCATGTCGTGGCCTCCTGCGCCGTCTGAGTGGACGCGTGTCATAGGGATCGCAAACCCCAGCGACTCGGGGGGCGCGGCCAGTGAACTGTTTCAACGCTCGCGCGTACAGGGGGCGGCACGTCCTGGTCTTCCCGGACTCCCAGCGTTGCACGAGTCGCTTGGAAGCGTCGTTCGGTTCGCCCAGTTCTTCCCCCGCGCCACGTAATCCCTGGGCGAACTCGTCTTGGCTCAGGCCTTCGAGCTGCGCAGACACATCAAGAACCACGGCGTGTGGGGACCGGAGAGGCTGCTGTTCCCGAATGTCACCCGGACCGGGTACGTGTACGCCTCGTACTTCTACTGGCAGATCTCGTTGGCGGCCCTGACGAAAGGCAGGGTGACCTACTGCAAGCCGCACTCAATGCGGCACTACTAACGGGTCCCGGTTGCTCTACGCGGGCGTCCCTGAGAACGATGTGGCCGACTGGATGGGGCACAGCAGCACGGACGTGCTCCGCGAGCACTACCACTACATCTTCGAAGGGGCCGAGCAGCGCGGACGTGCGGCCATCGCAACCATGTTGACCCCCGGCGCGGACGACCCTACCGAGCGGGCCGAAGCTGCCTGACCCAGCCCACACGAAAGGCCCCCGGCGATACCGGGGGCCTTTCGTCTATGCAGGTCAGCACCCGTTCTCAGTCCAGTGTCCGCCCAGGATTTCCTCAGCATGACGCTCAGGAAGGGCCCGGAAGGGGCCCGAACGGACCGGAAGCCGATCAGCGCTTCAGGAGCACTCCGGAAGGTTCCTGACCTGCGAAAACCCTGCTACGGCAGGTTCCTCGCCATCACGATCCGCTGAACCTGATTCGTGCCTTCATAAATCTGGGTGATCTTGGCGTCGCGCATCATCCGCTCCACCGGGTAGTCCCGCGTGTAGCCGTAGCCGCCGAGCAGCTGGACGGCGTCCGTGGTGACCTCCATCGCGACGTCGGAGGCGAAGCACTTGGCCGCCGCGCCGAAGAACGTGAGGTCGCCGTCGACGCGCTGGGACTTGGCGGCGGCCGAGTAGGTGAGCTGGCGGGCCGCCTCCAGCTTCATCGCCATGTCGGCGAGCATGAACTGGATGCCCTGGAAGTCCGCGATCGGCTTGCCGAACTGCTTGCGCTCCTGGACGTACCCCTTGGCGTAGTCCAGCGCGCCCTGGGCGATGCCGATGGCCTGGGCCGCGATCGTGACGCGGGTGTGGTCCAGGGTCTTCATCGCCGTGGCGAAGCCGGTGCCCTCCTCGCCGATCATCCGGTCGGCGGGGATGCGGACGTTGTCGAGGTAGACCTCGCGGGTCGGCGAGCCCTTGATGCCGAGCTTCTTCTCCGGGGCGCCGAAGGAGACGCCCTCGTCGGACTTCTCGACGACGAACGCGGAGATGCCCTTGGAGCGCTTGGCCGGGTCGGTGACCGCCATGACCGTGTAGTACTCGGAGACGCCCGCGTTGGTGATCCAGCGCTTCACGCCGTTGAGGACCCAGAAGTCGCCGTCGCGCACGGCCTTCGTCTTCATGCCCGCCGCGTCCGAGCCGGCGTCCGGCTCGGAGAGGGCGTACGAGAACATCGCGTCGCCCTTGGCGAGCGGGCCCAGGTACTTCCGCTTCAGCTCCTCGGAGCCGGAGAGGATCACCGGGAGCGAGCCGAGCTTGTTGACGGCCGGGATCAGGGAGGAGGAGGCGCAGGCGCGGGCCACCTCCTCGATCACGATGACCGTGGCGAGCGCGTCGGCGCCGGCGCCGCCGTACTCCTCCGGGACGTGGACGGCGTGCAGGTCCGAGGCGACCAGGGCGTCCAGCGCCTCCTGCGGGAAGCGGCTCTCCTCGTCGACCGCGGCGGCGAAGGGGGCGATCTTCGTCTCGGCGAGCGCGCGGATGGTGTCGCGGAGCATGTCGTGCTCCTCGGCCGGACGGTACAGGTCGAAATCGGTCGAACCCGCCAAGACGCTCACTCCCCAGATGCTAACTACCGTTAAGTAACTCAATTTTAGTGCGACGACCGCCCGACGGCATACGTGCCACGTACGTGAGCTTGCCGACAGGGGTGGGACATAGCGGATGCACCGGGCGGATGGAGCGGTGAATTCCGGCCTTCCGGTCCCCGACTATGCTCGGTCCGCACGTCCGTCCGTATCTCCCAGGAGCACTCCATGGCCCTCAGGATCACTGTGATCGGCACCGGCTATCTCGGCGCCACCCATGCCGCGGCCATGGCCGAGCTGGGCTTCGAGGTCCTGGGGCTGGATGTGGTGCCGGAGAAGATCGAACTGCTCTCTACCGGACGCGTGCCGATGTACGAGCCGGGTCTTGAGGAGATGCTCCAGCGGCACGTCGCGGGTATCCAGGGGTCCACCGGGCGGCTGCGCTTCACCACCTCCTGGGAGGAGGTCGGGGAGTTCGGTGACGTCCACTTCGTCTGTGTGAACACTCCGCAGAAGCACGGTGAGTACGCCTGCGACATGAGTTACGTCGACAGCGCCTTCGCCTCGCTGGCCCCGCACCTGACCCGGCCCGCCCTGGTCGTCGGCAAGTCGACCGTCCCGGTGGGCTCCGCCGCCCGCCTCGCGGCCCGCCTCGCCGAGCTGGCCCCGGTGGGCGAGGGCGCCGAGCTGGCCTGGAACCCGGAGTTCCTCCGCGAGGGCTTCGCCGTGAAGGACACCCTGCACCCCGACCGGATCGTCGTCGGCGTCACGAGCGAGGGGGCCGAGAAGCTGCTGCGCGAGGTGTACGCCGTGCCGGTCGCGGAGGGCTCCCCGTTCGTGGTGACCGACTTCCCGACCGCCGAGCTGGTGAAGACCTCCGCGAACTCCTTCCTGGCCACCAAGATCTCCTTCATCAACGCGATGGCCGAGGTCTGCGAGGCCGCCGACGGGGACGTCGTGAAGCTCGCGGAGGCCATCGGGCACGACGAGCGCATCGGGAAGAAGTTCCTGCGCGCCGGGATCGGCTTCGGCGGCGGCTGCCTGCCCAAGGACATCCGCGCCTTCATGGCGCGCGCCGGCGAGCTGGGCGCGGACCAGGCGCTCACCTTCCTCCGCGAGGTCGACTCCATCAACATGCGCCGCCGCGGCCACATGGTGGAGCTGGCCCGGGAGGCCGTGGGCGGCGACTCGTTCCTCGGCACGCGGGTGGCGGTGCTCGGCGCCGCGTTCAAGCCCGACTCCGACGACGTCCGCGACTCCCCCGCCCTCAATGTCGCCGGTCAGATCCACCTCCAGGGCGGCCAGGTGACCGTGTTCGACCCGAAGGGGACGGACAACGCGCGGCGGCTGTTCCCGACCCTCGGCTACGCCGACTCGGCGCTGGAGGCGGTACGCGGCGCGGACGTGGTGCTGCACCTGACGGAGTGGCGCGAGTTCCGCGAGCTGGACCCGGCGGAGCTGGGCGAGGTGGCCGCCCGCCGGATCATCCTGGACGGCCGGAACGCCCTGGACAGCGCGGTGTGGCGCGAGGCCGGGTGGACGTACCGGGCCATGGGCCGCCCGAGGGCCTAGAACCCGGCAGGCTCCAGGGGGGACATCTTCTGGAGCCTGCCGGGTTCGGCCGGGGCGCGGCGGCGGGGCCGAGGCCCGCTCGCGGGTCAGCCGTGCGGGCCGTCCAGTTCCGTGATCGTGGCGTGTGACGGGCCGCGCCTGCTCTGCTCGTCGCGGGCGACGGCTTCCGCGTCGCGCAGCACCCGTACGGAGTTCTGCCAGGTGAGCTTGGCGAGGTCGCTCTCCGACCAGTTGCGTCGCAGAAGCTCGGCGATGAGGTTCGGGTAGCCGGAGACGTCCTCCAGGCCGCGTGGGGTGAAGGCCGTGCCGTCGTAGTCGCCGCCGATGCCGATGTGGTCGACGCCCGCGACCGCGCGCATGTGGTCGAGGTGGTCCGCGATGGTCGAGGCGGTGGCCTCGGGGCGCGGGTTGGCCGCCTCGAAGTCCTCGTGGATGCGCATCGCGGCCGGGGTGGTGTCGAGGTGGTGCAGGCCGTGCTCGCGCATGTTGCGGTCGGCGGCCTGGGTCCAGGCGACGGCCTCGGGCAGTACGAACTTCGGGACGAAGGTCGCCATCGCGACGCCGCCGTTGGCCGGGAGGGCCGCGAGCACGTCGTCGGGGATGTTGCGCGGGTGGTCGCAGACGGCGCGGGCCGAAGAATGCGAGAAGATCACCGGTGCGGTGCTGGTGGCGAGCGCGCCGCGCATGACGCCGTCCGCGACGTGCGAGAGGTCGACCAGCATGCCGATGCGGTTCATCTCGCGGACGACCTCGTGGCCGAAGGCGGAGAGCCCGCCCAGGCGCGGCAGGTCCGTCGCGCTGTCGGCCCAGTCGATGTTGTCGTTGTGGGTGAGCGTCATGTAGCGGACGCCCAGGTCGTACAGGGCGCGCAGGGTGCCCAGCGAGTTGTTGATGGAGTGGCCGCCCTCGGCACCCATCAGGGAGGCGATGCGGCCCTCGGCGCGGGCCTTCTCCAGGTCGTCGGCGGTGAGCGCCCGGCGCAGGTGGGCCGGATAGCGGGCGATCAGCTCGGCGACGATGTCGATCTGCTCCAGGGTGGCGCTGACGGCCGCGTCGCCGGTCAGGTCGGTGCGGACGTACACCGACCAGAACTGGCCGCCGACCCCGCCGGCCCGCAGCCGGTTCAGGTCGGTGTGGAGCAGGCCGCGCTGGTCGGCGGCGATGTCCCGGGCGTCGAGGTCGTAGCCGACCTGTTCGCGCAGGGCCCAGGGGAGGTCGTTGTGGCCGTCGACGACGGGGTGGGCGGCGAGGAGCTCGCGGGCCCGCTCCAGGTAGTCCATGGGTGCCGCCCCTACTTTCCGAAGCCGAAGGAGTCGGCGCCCTGGACCTTGGCGCGCAGGCGTTTGCCCTTCTCGGTGGCCTGGTCGTTCAGCTCCTGCTGGAACTCCCGCATCCGGTCCTGGAGCGCGCTGTCGTGCGCGGCGAGGATCCGTGCGGCGAGCAGGCCCGCGTTGCGCGCGCCGCCGACCGAGACGGTGGCAACGGGGACACCGGCGGGCATCTGGACAATGGAGAGCAGGCTGTCCATGCCGTCCAGGTACTTCAGCGGCACCGGAACGCCGATGACCGGCAGCGGCGTGACGGAGGCCAGCATGCCGGGCAGGTGGGCCGCGCCGCCGGCGCCGGCGATGATCGCCTTCAGGCCGCGGCCCGCCGCGTGCTCGCCGTACGCGATCATCTCGTGCGGCATGCGGTGGGCGGAGACGACGTCGACCTCGTGCGGGATCTCGAACTCGTCGAGCGCCTTGGCGGCTGCCTCCATGACGGGCCAGTCGGAGTCCGAGCCCATGACGATGCCTACGAGAGGGGAGGCGGTGGATCCGGTGCCGGGAGAAGTCATTCGGTGATCGTTCCTCGCAGGTAGTCGGCCGCGTGCCGGGCGCGCTCCCGCACGTCCGTCAGGTCGTCGCCGTAGGTGTTGACGTGTCCGACCTTGCGGCCGGGCTTCACGTCCTTGCCGTACATGTGGATCTTGAGCTGCGGGTCGCGGGCCATGCAGTGCAGGTACGCCTGGTACATGTCCGGGTAGTCACCGCCCAGGACGTTGCACATGACCGTCCACGGGGCGCGCGGGCGCGGGTCGCCGAGGGGAAGGTCGAGGACCGCCCGTACGTGGTTGGCGAACTGGGAGGTGATCGCGCCGTCCTGGGTCCAGTGGCCCGAGTTGTGCGGGCGCATCGCCAGCTCGTTGACCAGAATGCCCGGGGTCCCGTCGTCGCTGCGGGTCTCGAACAGCTCCACCGCGAGGTGGCCGACGACATCCAGCTCGGCGGCGATGCGGAGCGCGAGCTGCTGGGCCTCGCCGGCCAGCCGCTCGTCCAGCCCGGGCGCCGGGGCGATCACCGTGTCGCACACGCCGTCGACCTGGATGGACTCGACGACCGGGTAGGCGACGGCCTGGCCGTGCGGCGAGCGGACGATGTTGGCCGCCAGCTCCCGTACGAAGTCGACCTTCTCCTCCGCGAGGACCGGAACGCCGGCGCGGAACGGATCGGCCGCGTCCGCCTCGGAGCGGACCACCCAGACGCCCTTGCCGTCGTAGCCGCCGCGCACGGTCTTGAGGATGACGGGGAAGCCCCCGGTCTCCTCGGCGAACGCGGCGGCGTCGGCCGGGTCGCTCACGATGCGGTTCCGGGGGCAGGGGGCGCCGATCTCCAGGAGCTTGGCACGCATCACCCCCTTGTCCTGGGCGTGCACCAGGGCATCGGGGCCGGGGCGCACGGGGATGCCGTCCGCCTCCAGGGCCCGCAGATGCTCGGTCGGCACGTGCTCGTGATCGAAGGTGATCACGTCGCAGCCGCGCGCGAAGGCGCGCAGCGTGTCCAGGTCGCGATAGTCGCCGATGACGACCTCGCTCACCACCTGGGCCGCCGAGTCCTGGGGAGTGTCACTGAGAAGCTTGAATTTCAGGCCGAGGGGGATACCCGCCTCGTGGGTCATACGGGCGAGCTGACCGCCGCCGACCATGCCGACTACCGGGAACGTCACTCCTCCAGGGTATCGGGCGCGCCGGTGGCTTCCGGACGGCCGTACGCATGGCCGTACGTGCGCCGCCCCTGCGGGCTCAGGGGCGGCGCACGGGTGGGCTGGTTAGCATGGCGGAGTTGACGTGGTTACGTCGACACGTCATACCAGACGCCTTCCGACGGACGGGGCCAGCGATCACCATGAGCGAACGGGGCGCACTGCGGACCCGGCTTGAGCTGCTGGCCCGGGAGGTCGCCAAGTTCGGCGCGGTCGGTGCTTTCGGCCTGCTGGTCAACATCGCGGTCTTCAACCTGCTGCGGCACACGACGGACCTCCAGGTGGTCCGGGCGAGCGTGCTGGCGACGTTCGTCGCGATCCTCTTCAACTACGTGGGCTTCCGCTACTGGACCTACCGGGACCGCGACAAGACCGGCCGGACCCGTGAGCTGGCCCTCTTCCTGCTGTTCAGCGCGGCGGGCGCAGTGATCGAGACGGGCGTGCTGTACCTGGCGACGTACGGCTTCGGCTGGAACGGTCCGGTCCAGAGCAATGTCTTCAAGGTCGTCGGCATCGGCATCGCCACCCTGTTCCGCTTCTGGTCCTACCGGACCTGGGTCTTCAAGAGCCTGCCCGCCAAGGAGGCCGTGCTGAGCGCGGAACGGTTTCTGGAGCAGCGCAGGCCGGCGGAAGAGCGGGTAGCGCCCGACCCCGTACGGAACTGACCCGCCGCTCCCGTCGTTGGTTCAGCGCACCGGGCGCTCAGGAGTCGGTGTTCGGTTCAGCGCACCGGGCGCTCAGGAGTCTTGCGGTCGACCGGGACCCTGCTGAGGAAGAGCGCGAAGACCGCCGGGTGCTGCTGGAGCAGCTCCAGCCGCCCGCCGTCCGCCTCCGCGAGGTCGCGGGCGACGGCCAGGCCGATGCCGGTGGAGTTGCGGCCGCTGATGGTCCGCTCGAAGATCCGCGCCCCCAGTTCGGCGGGGACGCCGGGGCCCTCGTCGGTGACCTCGATGACCGCCTGGTTGCCGGTGACCCGGGTGCGCAGGGCGACGGTGCCGCCGCCGTGCATGAGGGAGTTCTCGATCAGCGCCGCCAGAACCTGGGCGACCGCTCCCGGGGTGCCGACGGCCCGCAGCCCGTGCTTGCCGGAGCGGACCAGCGCGCGGCCGGCGCTGCGGTAGGCGGGGCGCCACTCCTCAAGCTGCTGCTTGACGATCTCGTCTAGGTCGAAGACGACGGCGGAGCCGGTGCGCGGGTCGCGGGAGTTCGTCAGGAGCCGCTCGACGACGTCGGTGAGGCGCTCGACCTGGGCGAGGGCGATGTTCGCCTCCTCCTTCACCGTCTCGGGATCGTCGGTGACCGAGATCTCCTCGATCCGCATGGAGAGCGCGGTCAGCGGCGTCCGCAGCTGGTGCGAGGCGTCCGCGGCCAGCCGGCGTTCGGCGGTCAGCATCCGGGCGATCCGCTCGGCCGAGGAGTCCAGCACGTCGGCGACCCGGTCCAGCTCGGGCACCCCGTACCGCTTGTGGCGGGGGCGCGGGTCCCCGGAGCCGAGACGTTCGGCGGTCTCGGCGAGGTCGGTGAGCGGGGAGGCCAGCCGGTTGGCCTGGCGTACGGCGAGCAGTACGGCCGAGACGATCGCCAGCAGCGCCACCGCACCGATGATCAGGAGCGTGCGCCCGACCTCGCGGGTGACGGCCGAGCGGGACTCCTCGACGGTGACCGTCTCGCCCTGCTCCCCGGTCTCGGTGGCCCGCAGGACGCTGCCGACGGGGCGTTCGCCGACGGCGATGGGCTCGCGGCCGGGGATCTCGACCAGTGCGTAGCGCCTGGGGTCGATCTGCTCGGCCAGCACCCCGGGGTTGATCCGCTCCTCGCCCAGCAGCCGGCTGTCGACCACGCTGATCAGCCGGAGCGCCTCGGACTCGACGCTCTCCTGGGCGCTGGCGCTGATGGTGCGTGTCTCCACGATCACCAGCGAGACGCCGAAGACGGCGATGACGACGAGCACCACGGCGAGCGTTGAGTTGATCAGCCGGCGGCGCATACCCGCCTCATCAGGTCGTCGGGATGCGCGTCGGTACGCACATCAGCACGCACGTCGGGGCGGTCGGGGCAGCCTCGGGAGCAGTCGCCGGAGCGGTCTTCAGGACGCATGGGAGCTTCGTACGTCAGCTCTTCTCGAACCGGAAGCCGACGCCCCGGACGGTGGCGATGTAGCGCGGATTGGCGGCGTCGTCGCCGAGCTTCTTGCGCAGCCAGGAGATGTGCATGTCGAGGGTCTTGGTGGAGGACCACCAGGTGGTGTCCCAGACCTCGCGCATCAGCTGATCGCGGGTGACGACCCGGCCGGCGTCCCGGACCAGGACCCGCAGCAGGTCGAACTCCTTGGCCGTGAGCTGGAGTTCCTCCTCGCCCATCCAGGCCCGGTGCGACTCGACGTCGATCCTGACGCCGTGGGTGGCGGGCTGCGGGACGGACTCGGAGGCGCCGCGGCGCAGCAGGGCGCGGACCCGGGCGAGCAGCTCGGCGAGCCGGAACGGCTTGGTGACGTAGTCATCGGCGCCCGCGTCCAGGCCGACCACCGTGTCGACCTCGTCGGCGCGGGCGGTCAGCACCAGGATCGGGATGGTGTGCCCGCCGGCCCGGAGTCTGCGGGCGACTTCGAGGCCGTCCATCCCGGGCAGCCCCAGGTCGAGAACGACCAGGTCGATACCGCCCTGAAGTCCGGCGTCGAGCGCGGTCGGACCGTCCTGGCGGACCTCGACCTCGTAGCCCTCCCGACGCAGTGCGCGGGCCAGTGGCTCCGAGATGGATGCGTCGTCCTCGGCGAGCAGTACACGGGTCATGGACTGATGGTAGTCCGGACGGGGGTCCGGAAGTGAGGCCCACGACGCTACCTGCGGGTCAGCGCTACAAAGAGGACGGAGACCTTTGAATATGGGAGCGTTGTTCCACTGAGGCCTGTGATCCATATCTCAAGTCCTTTCATATCCCTCAGTGTCGTGTCGTATGGTGTCCCAACGCCTGTTGCACTACTCAAGGACCTTTGGGCAGCCATGAGCGCCAAGGGTCCCTTTTGTGTGCGGGGCCGGTTCCCGCCGGCCCGTTGAGTGAATGACCTGTGAGCCGGGCCCGGAGCGCGAGGACGCGTGACGGGCGTGGATCCCGACGCGGTTCTTCCCGCTCCGCCGCCGAATCTCCGTCAGGAGCCCGGCCGCGCGGAGCACGTCCCCTCAGGCGTGGGGATGGGTACGCCGCGCCGGTGCCGGCTGCCCCCCACCGGGCGCGTACCGCTCACGAGGCATCGCGTCCCGACCAGCAAGGATCGACCATGGCGTCCAGCCTGACGAAGGATTCGCCCAGTTCCGGCGAGAAGACCTTCTTCGGCCACCCCCGCGGCCTGGCCACTCTCTTCATGACCGAGATGTGGGAGCGCTTCAGCTACTACGGCATGCGGGCACTGCTCCCGCTCTACCTGATCGCGCCCGGCGGCCTCGACATGAAGCCCGCCACCGCGACCGCGATCTACTCGGTCTACCTGTCGCTGGTGTACCTGCTCGCCATGCCCGGCGGCTGGTTCGGCGACCGGGTCTGGGGGCCGCGCAAGACCGTCGCCATCGCCGGCGGGATCATCATGTTCGGCCACCTGACCCTGGCCCTGCCCTCCGAGGGCACGTTCTTCGCCGGCCTCGGTCTCGTGGCCATAGGCTCCGGGCTGCTGAAGTCCAACATCTCGACGATGGTCGGCCACCTCTACGACGGCCCGGACGACCCGCGCCGCGACGGTGGCTTCACCATCTTCTACATGGGCATCAACATGGGTGCCTTCGCGGCGCCGCTGATCATCGGCACCGTCGGCGAGAACGTCAACTGGCACCTCGGCTTCGCCCTCGCCGCCCTCGGCATGGGCCTCGGCGTGATCCAGTTCCTGTTCGGCACCCGCCACCTGAACGAGCGCAGCCTCGTCGTCCCGAAGCCGCTCTCCAAGGACGAGCGCGCCTCCACGCTGCGCAAGTCGATGATCTGGCTCGGCATCGCGGCCGTCTTCTACATCGGCACGGTCGTCACCGGCGTCTACACGCTGAACTGGCTGCTGGTCCCGATCACCCTCGCAGGTCTCGTCATCCCGGTGGTCGTCCTGGTGCGCATCAAGCGCGACAAGGAGCTCAGCGCCACCGAGCAGTCGAAGATGTCCGGCTACATCTGGTTCTTCGTGGCCGCCGCCATCTTCTGGATGATCTACGACCAGGGCGGCTCGACGCTCGCGATCTTCGCCGAGTCCTCGGCCGAGAACAGCGTTTTCGGCTGGGACTTCCCGGTCTCCTGGTACCAGTCGGTCAACCCGGTCCTGATCATGGCTCTCGCCCCGGTCTTCGCCGCCTTCTGGCTGGCGCTGAACCGGCGCGGCAAGGAACCGAGCACGATCGTCAAGTTCAGCTCCGGTCTCGTTCTGATCGGCACCTCGTTCTTCGTCTTCCTGATGCCGCTGACCATCGCGGGGGACGGCTACAAGGCCGCCGCGATGTGGATGGTAGCGATCTACTTCATCCAGACCGTCGCCGAGCTGACGCTCTCGCCGGTCGGCCTCTCCGTCACGACGAAGATGGCTCCGGCGAAGTACGCGAGCCAGATGATGGGTGTCTGGTTCCTCGCCGTCACCGCCGGCGACTGCACCACGGGCCTGCTCTCGCTGGCCGGTGTGGAGCTCAACGGCACCGGAGTGGTCGCCATGGAGGCGACGCTCGCCGTGGTGGCCGGTATCGCGATCTTCATGTACCGCGGCAAGGTCAAGCAGCTCATGGGCAACGTCCGCTGACGGACGCCCCTCAGCACAGCACGACGTACGGCCAAGGGCCGCCGCACCGGATTCCGGTGCGGCGGCCCTTCGTCGTGCCGTGCTCGTTCCGTGCCTCGCCAGCCCCGCTCGTACTCCCTCTCGCGTGCCTGCTCGTGGCCCCGCTCAGCGCGTGCCGCGCAGCCTCCGCCACGGGGTGAACGTGAACACCGCACCGCCGAGCAGGATCGCCGTACCGGCGACCAGGCCGAGCGCCCGCAGCGCACCGCCGTCCTCGGCCCCGGTGGCGGCCAGGCCGCCGCCGGAGTCCGTGCCGCCACCGGACGCCGCCGTTCCGCCGGAGCCTGCCGCGCCGCCGCTGCCACCGGACGCGCCGCCCGGCTGGGCCGAGGTGTCCAGCTCCAGGGAGACGGCCACGTCGGCGGGCGGGGTGCAGGTCGTCGTCGTACCGGCGGCCGTCACCGTCAGGACGCCGGGGCTGAGCGTGGAGCTGCCGCTCGCGCCGGGCTTGTACGTGCCGGTGAGGTCGGGGATCTCGATCGGGGCTCCGGTCTTGATGACCTCCTCGTTGAGCGGCCCCTCGACCTTGACCGTGCCCTTGTCCGCCCCGCCGAGCTCGACGTCCATGGACGGCTTCACCTGGCCCGCCGGGATGTCGATCGGGCTGTCCATCACGGACGTGCCGAACTCCACCGTCAGGCCGTACTCGCCGCCGTTCTTCCTGGCGCTGATCCGGACGGGCGAGGTGGCGTTCTTGTCCCCGATCGGGGTCTTGCAGGCGTAGGCGACGGACACCTCCTTGCCGGGGAAGTCGGTCTCGCCACCCCCGCCGCCGGTGCTCCCGCCGGACGTGGTGCCGCCGGCGTCCGCGCCGCCGTCCGTGCCGCCCGACGTCGTACCGCCGGAATCGGCACCTCCGGACGTGGTTCCTCCGGTGTCGGTACCGCCCGTCGTGGTGCCGCCGGTGTCGTCGCCCCCGGTCGTGCCCCCGCTGTCCGTGCCTCCGGAGGCCGTGCCGCCCGTGGTGGAGCCGCCGCCCTCGGTGACCTTGATCGTGGCGCCCGGCCGGACCTCTTCCTCCGGGGCGCACTCGGTGTCCGTGGAGATCGGCTTGGACACGTTGATGTTGTACGCGCCCGGCGTCAGCGTGATCTCCCCGGCGGCCTCCAGCTTCAGCGTGCCCTTCATGTCGGGCAGCACCATGGGGCTGTTCTTGGGAATGGGCGGGTTCTGCCGCGGACCCTCCAGCTTCAGTTCGCCGCTCGCCGCACCGCCCAGGGTGACGGTCCCGGTCGGCTTGACCGTGTCCGCTCCCAGGTCCAGCACGTCCGGGTTCCTGGACGCGGCCTCGACCGTCTTCCAGACGACCTCGATCTCGTCGCCCACCTGCGCCTCGGCCGGGGCGGTCAGCTCCACCTTCGTGGTGCCCTGCACCGCGGGCAGTCCCGAGATCGGCGGCGGAACGCACTCCGTCGCGTAACTGACCTCGGCGGCCCGAGCCGGACTCGCGGCCATCAGGATGCCCGCGCCGCCGAGCATCAGCGCGACTCCGGCCGCGCTCATCCTCCGTTGCGTGCTCACGCTTGTCCCTTCGTCGTGGGTCGGGGTCGGTTCTCTGACGGTGCGGAGTCCGGGGTGAACCACGGCAGTGCGGCCGTGGTCACGCTGGTGTTCGTGCCGGTGCCGGTGGTGGTCGTGTACGTACTCGTGTCGTGGCCGGCGCCCCTGCCGGCGCCCCTGCCGCCGCCCCTGCGCCGCCGCCTGCCCGGCTTCGTCCACCTGGCCGGCGTCCGCGTACGGTGCGAGCCGGCGGGACGCGGCCGGACCTTGTCCACGACCGCCATGCCGATACGGAAGACGGCCGCCGGGACGACCAGGCTGAGCAGGACCCAGAAGAGCGTGACGCCCCAGGGCCGGCCGACCCCCCACGGCTGTTCGGCCAGCACCTTCGGCCCGTACCGCAGGGAGACCCGGTAGTCGCCGTGCGCGCCCGCCGGCAGTTCGACCGGCAGCTTGATCTGCGCCTTGCCACCGGGGGCGACCGTGCCGCGCCACCGGCGTTCCTCCCACTGCGGTGCGAAGACGCCGTGCGCGGTGCCGATCTCGAAGACGGGGTCCTCGACGGGGGCGGACCCGAGATTGCCCACGGTGAAAACGAGTCGGCGGGCGGGCGGGGCGCCGAACCAGGTGAGCAGGGAGCTGTCGCCCTCCAGCCGTGTGGTGGCCAGCACCGCGAGCTTTCCGTCGCCGGTCTGCTTCGGCAGGTCCGCCGTGGGATGGCCCGCCACGGTGAACACCGCGTCGACCAGGGCCTGTTCGCCGGACACCGTGGCGACGTGCACCACACAGGGGCACGGCTTCGGCGGTTCGGTGACCGGGAGCTTCTTGCTGAAGGCGCCCTTCTTGTCGGTCGTGACGGCACGGCCGTCGGCGTTGGCGCAGGAGTTGGTGCCGCCCGTCACGCCCCGCTCCGGTGTGGACTGCCCGCAGATCAGCAGCATGAGCAGCGCCTCGGCGCGCCAGCCGCTGCCGCTTACGGTGATCTCGCCGCCCTTGCCCGCCTCCTTCTTGGACAGGGTGACGGTGGGGTCGCCGTCGGCCGCCCGCGCGCCCGGCGCGGTGAGGACGAACAGGGCGGGCAGGAGCGCCAGGAGGGCGGCCAGGAGCAGAAGGACCGACGGCGCGGTGCGTCGGGAGGCTTCGGGGCCGGGCCGCTGCGTCACGATTCCGCTCCCGCCTTCACCAGGGGTCCCGCCTTCACCGAGGACCTCGTCTCTGTGGTCGGTTGCCGATCGCCGGCGGTTTCCGTGTCCGGCGTGTCCGGCGTGTCCGGCGTGCCCTGGAGCTCCTGGGGCTCCTGGGGCTCCTGGGGCTTCGACAGCTCCGGGGCCCCGCGCCGCGTGCGTCGCCGCCGGTACGCGCCGCAGCCGAGCACGGCCAGGCCGCAGAGGACCAGCAGCCCGCCGCCGGCGGCCGGGGCCACCGGAAGGTACGTCGCCGAGGCCGCGGCCTCGTCCCGGGCGCCCCCGGGAGCGGTGACCCTCAGCCGTACGGTGACCGTGTCCAGGGCCGGGGCGTCGGGCCAGGGTTCGGTCCGTTCCACCCGTCGGCCGGGGGCCAGCTCCAGCGGCAGGGGCCGTTCCGGGCGGTCCAGCAGCGTGCCGAACAGCCCGTCGGCGCGCACCGCCAGCCGGGGCTCCAGCATCGCGTTGCCCCGGTTGACCAGGGCGTACCGAATGGTCCCGCCGGATATCTCGACGTCCTCGACGGTGAGCGCCGCCAGCGTCGGGCCGCCGATCCGGACCCGTACCGGTACGCGGACCTCCTCGCCCCCGTCGACGGCCACGACCTCCCCGGAAGCGTCGCCGGGCACCGCGCCGGGCGGCACGGTGAGGGCGAGCGGCACCTCGGCGCGGGTCCGGGCCGGGACGGTGACCGTGCCCGCGGCGAACCGGATCCAGGCCCCGGCCCGGCCGTCGCCCCGTAGCCGTACGGTCAGCGGGGAGCGGCCCGAGTTGGTCACCGCGAGGCGGTCCTGGAGGACCGTGCCGGGAGTGCCCTCCAGATAGACGTACGGCCTGGTGTCCCGGTCGGTGCTGCCGCCGGCA
>NZ_NEUE01000042.1 GCF_002910905.1 Streptomyces sp. SM11
AGAACAGCTGGGCGGCCGCCCGCGCCCCGGGCTCGTGGCGCAGCAGCCCGGCGTCCGCGTGCAGGCGCAGCAGGGCGGCCAGGATCGCGGTGGCGTCCTCGTCGTGGACGCCCCGTGTGTACCCCTCGTCGTACGCCTCGGCCGCCGACTCCCGAACCATCAGGGACAGTTCGGCGTCGGCGAGGGTGGTGAGGTGTCCGGCCCCGTGCTCGTCGAGGAGCCGGGCGGCCAGGTGCTCGGCGCGGTAGACGGAGGCGTTCTCCGAGGGGAGCAGCTGCTCCCAGTACGGGCGGGCCGCCGTGAACGCCGGGTCGGTGACCGGGGCCCGGTAGTCCGTCCCGGTCAGCGCGAAGGCGAGGCTCTCCCCGGCCGGCACGAGCGTCAGGTCGAAGGGCTGGGTGTTCACGGCGAACCGGTGGCGGCCCAGCTTGATCACGGACCCGCCGTCCGCGTACAGCTCGGTGCGGTCGCGCAGGGCGCGGCCCGCCTCCTGGCGGGCCGCCTTCAGCCGCCCGTCCAGCTCCTCCGCCCGTACGGGGTCGCCCAGTTCGCGCAGCTCGTCGGCCGTGCGGCGGACCTTGGCGACCATCGGGTCGGAGGCGAAGTAGGTGTGGACGGCGTCGAGGTCCTCCAGTGAGGCCACCCGCCGGGCGATGGTCTCCAGCACCCGGTCCGCCGACCCGGCCAGCCGCTCGGCGCGTCGCGCCCGCTCGTCCTGGAGGGTCTGCTTGCGTGCCGAGAACGCCTCGTACACCTCGGTGCGGCGCTCGGACAGCTCGGCGAGGAAGTCGTCGAACTCCGCGAACCGCGACTCCAGGTTCTCCAACTGGAGCAGCAACCGGGCCAGCTGGTCGTCGCAGGCCTCCGGCGAGTCGGCCGCCGCCAGCGCGCCCGTGACGGCCTGCCCGAGCAGCGCGAACTCGGCGGCGAACTCGGCCCGCCCCTCCTTCGACAGCAGCTCCCGGCGGCGCGCTTCCAGCGTGGCGCGGGCCCGGTTGGCACCGCCCAGCACCTCCGCGATCCGCTCCAGGATCGAGGTGCGCACGGTGGCGTCGCCGATCTCCAGGCCGGCGACCACGTCCGTGACGGTGGCCAGCCCCTGCGTCATCGCGGCCAGCCGGTCGGTCACGGCGGAGGCGTCCCGGACGGTCTCCAGCGCACCCGCCTCGGCCACGAGTCCCGCGATGTCCTCGTGATACCCGTCGAACGCGTCCTCGCGGGCCAGGAACGACACGGCCCGCTGGGCGGCGGACGCGATGTCGTCCTCGGTCCGCGCGGACAGCTCCGCGATCCGCTCGACGTCGGCGTACCGCATCTCGCCGACCGTCGCCAAGTGGCCGTGTGCCTGGCGTAGTTCGGTAAGCCGCTCGACCCAGACGGACGCCGAACCCGGCACCTCGCCGCGCACCCGTCGCACCAGCGCGGTGATGCGGACGGCGGTCTCCTCCAGCGCGTCGGCGGCCCGCCGGGTCAGCTCCTGTACGGCGGTGAACTCGGCCAGCACCTGCTGTGCGGTTGCCCGCAGCTCCTCCAACGGCTCGGCGAGCGCGCCCAGTTCGGGGTTGGAAAGCCAGTGGTACCGGTCCTGGGCGCGGGCGCAGTCGGCGGCGAGCTGCCCGTACACGGCGGTCGTCGGCGTCATGTCCCGTACGCCGTGGGCCAGGGCGAGACAGTCGGAGATCCCGCGCACCAGGTCGGCGTTGCCGGTCCGGGCGAGCGGCCCGGTCCCGGCGGGGCGGGCGGCGGCGTAGGTGTCGGAGACGTACGGGGTCTGCCAGCGCTGCGACGGGTGCACGCGCGCGGGCCCGTCCGGGTTGTCCCGGAGCAGGATCAGCGTCCCGTCGTCGAGGAGAGCGTGCCCGCCCCCGGTGAGCGGGGTGGCGACCTCCTGGCGGATCAGGTTGTAGGGGAGGAGGAGGCTGCGGAGGCCGTCGCGGGAGCGGAAGACGTAGAGCACGTCCTCCCCGTTGGGCGAGCGGACCGCGCCCTCGAAGACCGGCTCGGTCAGCTCCTCGGCGGTGTCGAAGGTCTTCGCGGTGCCGGTGGTGAGGTAGTAGCCGCCGGGGAAGATGATCCCCTGGTCCTCGGGCAGCCGGTGGCAGGCGGGCCCGATGCCGTCGAGCCGCCGCACGGTGGAGAGCAGCGAGTTGAAGACCAGGTGGCGCCAGGCGTCCTCCTTGTAGGGGCGCACGCGCAGCAGCACCAGCGGCCCGACCTCCGCGTACTCGACGTCGGCGTCGGCCAGCGACTGCAACGGCTCGTCGACGGGCTCCTCGTAGATCCCGTCCGGCGACTCGGTGTCGTCGGTGACCTTGACGGTCAGCGTCCCGCCGAGCGTGTCGACGAAGAGCCCGCCGCCCTTGCCGACGGCGATGTGCGGATGGCGTCCCGGGACGTGTGCCTCGCGCCCGGCCACGGTCCACGCGAAGTCGTGGGAGGGCGGGAAGACATGGTCGCGCTCGCCCTGTGCGTCGAGGAACGCCCCCGGCGACCCGTCCGCGCCCAGGGCCCAGCGCAGGACCCGGATGTCCTCGGCGTTCTCCCCGGTGCGGAAGACGGCCAGCAGCTTGCCGTCGACGCGCCGCAGCCGCAGGAGACGGGCGTCGCGGAAGTAGCGGTGGAGGGAGGAGAACTCGCGCCGGAAGTCCTCGTCGTCGAGAAGGGTGGACTCCACGTCCGGGGCGTCCGGGACGTCCGGGGCGTCGCCCTGCGGCGCGGAGTCCCGTACGAGCAGTACGTCCTCGACCCCGGCCTCCCCGCGCGCGCCCGGCCCCCGCTCGAAGCCGAAGAGCAGCTTCCCGCCCACGGCGACGAGGTCCCGCGGCACGGAGGCCCGCTCGGTGCGCACCTGCTCGGTGGCCAGCAGCCGCAGCCCGGTCGACCCGAACTCCTCGGTCCGCCGGGCGTTGAGCGCCTCGGCCCGCCGCACGAGCTCCCCGGCCTGCGCCGAGAGCCGCCGCCGCAGCACCTCGTAGGCGCCGGCGCCCACATCGCCCTCCCCGCCCTGAGGCGCGGTGACGGTGGCGGTGATGTCGCTGTCCATGCGTACGGCTCCCTACGTGATTCTTCGCACTCGGCCCGTCCGGCGTTCGAGACGGAACCCTCACGCCGGTGGGCCCGCCTACCGGCGTGCGGGGGCGGGCCCGGTGATCCAGCCCGTCCGGGCCTGCTTTCCGGCGTACGGGGCCGGGCCCGGTCGTACCAGCCCGTCCGGCGTTCGAGGACGGAACCCCGGGCTCGGTGGGCCCGCCCCTGACGGGCAGGCCGGTCCTGGTGCGCCCACCCCCGTGGGACGCAACCCGGACCAGCGGGCCCCCGGCCAGGGGTTCCGTTCTCAAACGCCGGACGAGGCAGGGACGGGGCTACTTGAGCGCCCCGGCCCCGTTCCTGGACGTGACATCAGCGGCCGGAGCCATCTGCCTACCGCCGCCCGCCGCACCGGTCAGCGAGGACACCGGCAGATCCGCGAGCCCCAGCTCCTTCGCCGCCGCCAGCAGCTGCTGCATCTGCCCCGAGGCCGCCCCCGACGACCCCGGCCCCATCAGCTTCATCAGCAGCGCCGACACCGTCAGGTTCTGCACATCGCCCGTGGAGAACGAGCCCAGCACCCGGCTGATGTCGTCCGTGAAGGACGACGAACCGTCCAGCCACGGACCCGCCAGCGCCTGCGCGGTCTGCGAGTTGTCGACGAACCCGTCGACGGCCTTGCCGAGCGAGACCGACGAGACGAGCCGGTCGAAGAAGACCGAGTCGCCGCCGACGATGTCGATGTCGGCGTTCTCCAGCCCCGTCGCCAGGACCGTGGCCTGCGCCTCGGCGACCTGCCGCTGCACTTCCAGGCCGGCCAGCCGGATCTCCTTCTCCGCGTCGAGCCGCAGCCGGTACTCCTCGTGCCCGCGCGACGCCTCGTCCAGCGCCGCCATCGCGGCCGCCTTCTCCGTGAGCCCCGCGGCCTCCGCCTTCAGCTTCTCGCCGATGACCGCCGCGTCGGCGGTCGCCTGCGCCTGGGTGCCCTCCGCCGTGGCGAGCGCCTGGAGCCGCGAGCCCTCCGCCTCGGCCTTGAGCCGGGCCGCCGTCGCCTCGGCCTCCGCGAGACCGGCCTTCTCCGTGACGTCAGCCTCCGCGTCGCGCACCTGTACGGCGGCGAGTCCGGGCGCGGCCGTCTCGGCCTGGATGCCCTCGGCGAGCCGCAGCTTGGCCTGCGCGTCGAGGTCCGCGGTCTTGAGCCGGGCCTCGGCGAGCGTGAGCTGCTCGGCCGCCAGGTGCGTGGACGCCGCCTCCGCGGCCTCGGCCGCCTTGATGTCCTTGACCAGCTTCTCCTGGGCCTCCGCCTCGGCCGCGATGATGACCGACTTGCGGGACCGCTCGGCGTCCTCGACGGCGCGCAGGGTGAGGATCGACTCCTCCTGCTCGGCGACCGTCCGGTCCACCGCGATCCGCTCCCGGATGACGTCGGCGACCTCGCGGCGCTCGGCCTCGACCTCCTTCGTGGCGGCGATCCGGTTCAGCTCGGTCTCGCGCTCACGCCCGATGACCTCCAGCATCCGGTCCTTCTCGATGCGCTCGCTCTCGACGGCGATGACGCGCTCGCGGTTCTTCTGCGCGACGGCGATCTCCCGCGCCTGGTTCTCGCGCTGGATGCCGAGCTCTTCCTCGGTCTTGATGAACGCGCTCTGCGAACCGAGCCGCTCCTCCTCCTGCACCCGGGCGGTGGCGGCCTCCTCGCGGGCCCGCAGGACCTCGACCTCGCGGCGCTGCTTGATCTCCGCCTCGGCCTGCCGGCGCTCCAGCTCCAGGATCGTCTCGCGGGCGTCGACATCCTGCCGGGTGATCTCCTTCTGCTCGGTGCGCTGGAACTCGTTGGTGCGCACGTGCTCGATGGCGGTCAGCTCGGTGATCTTCCGGATGCCCTGGGCGTCCAGGATGTTGGCCCCGTCGAGCTGGGCCATCGGGGTCTGCTCAAGGAAGTCGATCGCGGCGTCGTCGAGGTGGTAGCCGTTCAGGTCGGTACCGATGACCTGGATGATCCGGTCCCGGAACTCCTCGCGCTTGGTGTACAGGTCGACGAAGTCGAGCTGCTTGCCGACGGTCTTGAGTGCCTCGGAGAACTTCGCGGCGAAGAACTCCTGGATGGCGACCTTGTCGCTGGCCCGTCCCGTACCGATGGACTGCGCGACCTTGATGACGTCCTCGACGGTCTTGTTGACCCGGACGAAGAAGGTGATCTGGATGTCGGCGCGGATGTTGTCCTGGCAGATCAGGCCCTCGCGCCCGGCGCGGCGGATCTCGATCGTCTTCACCGAGATGTCCATCGTCTCGGCCTTGTGGAGCACGGGCAGGACGACGGCGCCGGTGAAGGTGACGTCGACCTTCTTGGTCTTGGAGATGATCAGGGCCTTGCCCTGCTCGACCTTGCGGAACAGCCGGGTGATGACGAAGGCGATGGCGACGACGATGAGCAGGACAGCGGCGATGAGCACGCCGATGCCCAAGGAGATGGCATCCATAGAAGAGTCCTTGGCGGCTTGGTGGTACGGATGTGGCACAAGCGAAGTAGGACGGCCGGCCGTGACGGAGACGGACAGCGCCGGCGGACGGGCCTCACGGGTGTGTCTGTCAGGGCGGTCCGGAGCAGCGGAGCCCCGAAGCCCCGGCCGGCCCGCCCGGGTCAGCCGTTCGTACCGCCCGGCGGTTGGTGCGGTCGGATGTTCGGGCCCGGATCGAGCGCCGCGTCGTAGGACGAGACCCAGAAGAACTCGCCGTCCTCGTCGTATGCGTAGAGGAGTCCGGAGCCGCCCATGACGAGTGGCGCTTCCGCCGCACCCGGCTCGGGGAGCCGGGAGGGGGGCGGGAAGGGCTCGGCCCGGCGGACCTGCACGATGGCCGTCGATCCGTCGTGTGACACGACCTCGGCCTGGCCGAACGTCGCGGTGACGGAGCCGGTGCGGATCGTGCAGACGCTCCCGACGAAGTCCAGCCGCGATGGCGGAGGTTCCGCCGGGAAGTACCGGCGGAAGCGGTTGACGAGGAGGCGGACGGCCGCCCAGGCGAGGAACAGCGACCCGGCGAGCACGGCGATGGCGAGCACGGCGCGGGTGGCGGTGCCGGTCTCGCTCCGGCGCAGCAGGACCGTACCGGTCAGGCTGCCGAACCAGGAGAAGACGACCAGCAGCGAGATGGAGACGGAGACCGGGACACCGCCGAGACCGGCCGGGCCGGTGTCGAGGTCCCCGTCGAAGGAGTCGTGGCCGACGGCCCCGGCCAGCACCAGCAGCCAGAAGCAGACGACGACCACCAGAGCGGCGCCGAAGATGACGGCGGGGAATCCGAGTGCCGCGCCCAGGAACTCGTCCATCGGTCCCACCCCCCCCAGCGGTTCTGCGCACGGGCCCCGAGGCGGTGCGCGTGCTTGATGTCGGTACGGGGGCGGCGAGCGGCCGCGGGCGACGGGGCCCCGGCGCTGCGGCGTGGCCGTAGCCAGCCGCAACGGCCGGGTTGTTCCCCCGTTCCCCGTGCTCCCCCGTGCTTCCCCCGTGTGTTTCCCCCGTGTGTTTCCCCCGTGTTGTTGCTGACCTGATCCTGTCAGCCGGGACCCGCCCAGTGCATTGCCGGATCCCGGCAATCTTTACGCTGTGCTCATGCCGGGCACCGGCACCTCCCCGTGTGCGTTGGGGAAATGACAGGACTGTTGCAAGGCTGGAGGGGAGTGCGTGGACGAGCCAGGGGTTCCCGAGGAAATGCTGGGTAGTTATGCCGACATCCTGGGTGAAGTCGCCCTGACCGGCCGCCGTCTGACGCGTAACGAACTGGAGGCGCGCCGTGCGCTGGGCCGTGCGGCGGCGGATGCGGGCCACCAACTGCGTGCCCTGGTGGCGATGCATCTGGCGCAGACGCGTGAGTCCTGGCCGCGTGCCGCTGCCGGAAACTCCCCTGCTGTGACCGACGCCGTCCTGGCCGCGGTGGAGCAGGCGGTCGACGCGTTCGCCGAGGGCTTCGAGCGCGCCCAGCGGCTCACGGTGCGCCGGGAGGAGGCGGCGCGCCGGGAGTTCATCGACGATCTGCTCTACGGGCGCAGCGATCTGGTCCGCCTGGCGGAGCGGGCGACCCGCTTCGGCCTGCGGCTCTCCCGGGCGCACGCGGTCGCGGTGGCGTCGGGCCCGGAGGCTTACACGGAGACGGACGCGGTGCCGCGCAGTGTGGAGACGGCGCTGCTGTCGCGGTTCAGCGGCCGCAAGATCCTGCTGACGACGAAGGACGGCCGGATCGTCTGCATCGCCCCGGGCAGCCAGCCCGACGTCCTGCGTTACTTCGCCAAGCAGGCGCACGCGGCGACGGACGGCGGCCGGGTCACGGTCGGCCGCCCGCACAAGGGGCCGGGCGGGGTGGTCCACTCGTACGACGAGGCGCTCGAAGCCCTCGATCTGGCGGACCGGATGGGGATGGGCGACCCGGTGCTGTACGCCTCGGATCTCCTGGTCTACCCGGTGCTGACCCGGGACCGGCAGGCGATGGCCGATCTGGTGCGCAGCGAGCTGGGCCCGCTCCAGAAGGCGAGGGGCGGCGCGGAACCGCTGCTGAACACGCTGGCGGTCTACTTCGACGCGGGCTGCGTCGCTGCCGAGACCGCCCGTCGGCTGACGCTGAGCGTACGGGCGCTGACGTACCGCCTGGAGCGCATCCATGAGTTGACCGGGTCAGACCCTTCGGACCCGGTCCACCGCTACAGCCTCCAGACGGCGGTCATCGGGGCGAGGCTGCTGGACTGGCCGGCCAAGGAGCTGTGACGCTCCCCGGCCGGCCCCGTGGTTCTCGGAGGGCTCCCCGCGCGGTCCGGCCGGCCTACAGGTCGAACTCGTGCGGCGGCAGGTCGAGTGCGAAGCACGCCTCCCGCACGACGGCCTGCTCGGACGCGTCGAAGTCACCGTCGGCGCCGCCGATGACGATGCCGATCTGGACCACGGCACGGGCCTCGGCCGGCTTCTTCTTCGCCTTGGCGATCTCCTGGAGCACGCTGACCTTGCCGAAGGCGAAGTCGGCGGTGAGCTGGTCGACGTACGCGTTGAAGCGCCGCTGCAGGTCGTCCGCGGGGAAGTTCTGCAGGACGTCGTTGGCCGCGATGAGCGATGCGACACGCTGGCGCTCGGACGGGTCGACGGAACCGTCGGCGGCGGCGACCAGAGCGCACATGGCCATGCTCGCATCCCGGAACGAGCCCGACTTCAGCTCGTTCTTCTTCGCCTCCAACTGCGTCTGCATCGACGACGCGGATTCCTTGATGCGATCCCACAGAGCCATGACATCTCCCTACGTTGCGGTGCGACTGCGTTGCGGTGCGAAGCCGGGGCCGAGGTAACTCTACAGACGTGTAGAGGTTAGCAGCCGGGGTGTTTCGGGGCGCTGGAATCGGACGGCTCCGCAACCTCCGGGGAGGCGGCTCCGCACCCTCCGGGAAAGCGCCGGGCGAATGTCGTCTCGCACAACTGACCGGTACTCAATACCCCTTGCGAGAACCGAAGATGAGGGCCGAGTCCGTTCGGCGGAACCCGCCTCCGAACCTCTATCGTGGACGCCATGTCCGTCGATCTGATCCGCATCGTGTCCCGAGACTCCCCCATGGCGCTCGCTCAGGTGGAGCGGGTACGCGTCGAGTTGGCCGGATTCCACCCCGAGATCCGTACCGAGGTCGTCCCGGTCAGGACGACCGGCGACAAGTGGATGGGCGATCTCAGCGCCGTCGAGGGAAAGGGCGCGTTCACCAAGGAGGTCGACCAGGCGCTCCTCGCCGGGGAGGCGGATCTGGCGGTGCACTGCGTCAAGGACATCCCGGCGGACCGCCCGCTGCCCGCGGGCACGGTCTTCGCCGCCTTCCTCCGGCGCGACGACATCCGGGACGCCCTGATCCACCCCGGCGGCCTGCCCCTCGACGAGCTGCCGGCCGGGACCCGGATCGGCACCTCGTCCGTACGCCGCTCCGCGCAGCTCGCCGCGTCGCACCCGCACCTCGACCGCGTACCGATGCGCGGCAACGCCAACCGCCGGCTGGAGAAGCTGGCGGCCGGCGAGGCGGACGCGCTGCTCCTGGCGGTGTCCGGTCTGGAGCGCATCGACCGTACGGACGTGATCACCAAGATCCTGTCGCCCGAGGTGATGTGCCCGCCGATCGGCGCGGGGGTCCTCGCCCTCCAGTGCCGCGAGGGCGACGACGCCGTCATCGACCTCGTGAGCGGCCTCGGCGACCCGGCGGCGTACCGCGAGACGACCGCCGAGCGGATGTTCCTCCATGTGCTGCAGGGCCACTGCAACAGCCCGATCGCCGGGTACGCGCGAGTCGAGCGGAACGGCGACCTCTCGCTGCGGGCGAAGGTGTTCACGCCCGACGGCAAGACCGTGCTGAACGCGCACGAGTGGGCGGGCCCCCTGGACCCGGCGACCCTGGGTACATCCGTCGCGGTGGCACTGCTCCGTCAGGGAGCGCGGGACCTGATCGACGGCATCGCGCACTGAGGCGTACGGAAGCGCGAAGCCCCCGGACACGAGGTTGAGTGTCCGGGGGCTTCGTCGTCAGCCGCGCGCGTCGGGGGCGAGCGGCAGGGGCAGGGGCAGGGGCAGGGCAGGGCAGGGGCGGGACGTGGCTATTCGCGCGTCTCGCCGGCCGGCGCCGGGGTGAGGCCGTCGTGCGTCGGCAGCCGGCGCTCGGGAGCGGACTTCGCGACGGGCCCGGTCTCCGCCGCACCGCCCGTGCCCTTGCCGCCGCCGCGACGGGCCTCGATCTTCGCGGCGATGGGCTGCGTCCACCGTGCGGTGAGCGGGCCGACGACGACGAGGACCAGGACGTACGCGGTGGCGATGGGGCCGATGCGCGGCTCGGTGGCCACGGCCAGACCGGCGATGACGATGGAGAACTCACCGCGCGCCACGAGGGTGCCGCCCGCCCGCCAGCGGCCGCGCGTGCCGATTCCGGCGCGGCGGGCCGCGTAGTAGCCGGTGGCGATCTTGGTGAAGGTGGTGATGATGGCGAGCAGGGCCGCGGGCAGCAGCACCGGCGGGATGTCGGCCGGGTTCGTGGAGAGTCCGAAGAAGACGAAGAACACGGCGGCGAACAGGTCCCGCAGCGGCGTGAGCAGCTTGCGGGCGCCCTCGGCGACCTCGCCGGAGAGCGCGATACCGACGAGGAACGCGCCGACGGCCGCGGACACCTGGAGCTGCTGGGCGACACCGGCGACCAGGACGGTGAGGCCGAGGACGACCAGGAGCAGCATCTCCGGGTTGTCGGAGGAGACCGCGCGGCTGATCAGGCGGCCGTGGCGGAGGGCCAGGTAGAGGACGAGCCCGACTGCCCCGAGCGCGATCAGGAGCGCGAGGCTGCCGCCGGCCAGGCTTACCCCGGCGAGCATGGCGGTGAGCAGCGGCAGGTACACCGCCATCGCCAGGTCCTCCATGACGAGGACGCCGAGGACGACGGGTGTCTCACGGTTGCCGAGCCGGCCGAGGTCGGTCATCACCTTGGCGATCACCCCGGACGAGGAGATCCAGGTGACCCCGGCGAGCGCGACGGCGCCCACGGGGCCCCAGCCGAGGATCAGGGCGGCGACGGCGCCGGGCGTCGCGTTGAGCACGAAGTCCACGGCACCGGACGGGTACTGCGTCTTGAGGCTGGTGACGAGCTCGGACGCGCTGTACTCGAGCCCGAGCAGCAGAAGGAGCAGGATGACACCGATCTCGGCGCCCACCATGGTGAACTCTTCGCTGGCCTTGAGCGGGATCAGGCCACCATGCCCGAACGCCAGCCCGGCGAGGAGGTAGAGGGGAATGGGGGAGAGCCCGATCCGGCCCGCGAACCGCCCGAGGAGCCCCAGCCCGAGGATGACGGCTCCCAGCTCCACCAGCAACGCAGTAGTGTCGTGCACGGTCAGCCCTCCGCAATGATCTCGGCGAGCGCGTCGACGCCCTCACGCGTACCGACGGCGACGAGTGTGTCCCCGATGGCCAGTCGAAAATCCGGTTCCGGCGACGGGTGCGCGCTGTGGGTGCGCAGCACCGCCACGATGGACGCCCCGGTCCGGGTCCGCGCCCGCGTCTCCCCCAGCAGCCGCCCGCCGTACGGGGAGCGGGACCCGAGCGGGATGTGCTCGGTGACGAGGTCGATGCCCTTGGTCCGTACGGCGTCGATGGGCGCCGGATCGATGAGGTGCGCGAGCGCGGTGGCCTCGGACATCGACAGGGGGACGGAGAGCCGGCACGCGTCAGGGTCGTCCTGTTCGTAGAAACCGATGAACCGGCGACCGTCGTGGTGGACGACGACCGAGATGTGCTGTCCCGTCTCGGTCGTGAAGTCGTACTGAGCACCCACTCCGGGCAGTGACGTGCGGCGGGTTCCCATGGCTTCCTCCCGAGACGTGCGGCGGCGCGCGCACTTGGTGATCTCTTTATCAGGCCATGACCTTATCGGGCGGCGAGAATCCATCGAGGGGCCGCAGCCGGCTGCCCGCCACGCCGCGTGACTGCGCAGGCCACCACGCCGCGTGACTACGCAGGCCGCCGGGACGTTCGCGCGGAGATCCCGGGGGCGAGCAGCTCCACGGCCTCTTCCCAGGGGAAGGCAGCCGCATCGCCGGAGTCGGGTGTGTGTGGTGTGCGGGTACTGACCAGGACACCCATGCCGCGCAGCTTCCGCAGACTCTCGGCGTACGCGGGGTGCGCGGCGAGGACGGAGTTCACGGCCGGGAGGACGGCGGTGGGGACACCGAGCCCGTACGCCTCGCAGAGGATGCCGAGGGCCAGGGTGTCCGAGATCCCGGCCGCCCACTTGTTGATCGTGTTGAACGTGGCGGGCGCGACGACGATCGCATCCGGGTCCGGCAGCGGCCGGGGGGCACCGGGGGAGCGCCAGGCCGAGCGGATCGGATGACCGGTGCGCGCCTCGACGGCCGCCGTGTCGAGAAACCCGAGCCCCTGCGGGGTGGCGATGACGCCCACGTCCCAGCCGGCGTCCTGCGCGGCGGCGAACAGCTGGTCGACATCGCGGGCGACCCCGGCCGCGCACACGACGACGTACAGGAACGGCTTACGGGCCGGTCGGCCGGACTGATCGCTCACAAGAACCCCCGTTGATCGCTGAAGCAGTGCGGCCCCGCAGCGTACGGGGACGGTCGTGGGCGGCGGTGGGCGAAGGGGCAGCGAACCCGTGAACGGCCCGGTCCTGATGGTCCCAGGCTCGACCGATGAGTTCTCCCCCTCCGAAGGTCTCACCATCGTCGTCGACAACACACAGCACACTGCAGCAGGAGAATGGCATGACCCAATTGCTGAGGGTCCAGAACTTCAACGTCTCGATTGACGGAATCGCCGCCGGTGAGGACCAGACCCTGGAGCGTCCGTTCGGTCACGTCGACCCCGGGCGGCTCTTCTCCTGGGCCGGTGCGACGGCGAGCTGGCCGATGCGCACGGACCCCGGCGGCAGCCGGGGCCTGGACGACTACTTCACGCGGGACTACGCACGCGACATCGGCGCCGAGATCATGGGCCGCAACAAGTTCGGTCCCCAGCGAGGCCCTTGGGAGAACCACGAGTGGCGCGGCTGGTGGGGCGAGGAGCCCCCGTTCCGTACGCCGGTGTTCGTGCTGACCCACCACGGGCGGCCGTCGATCACCCTGTCGGACACCACGTTCCACTTCGTCGACGATGACCCGGCGACGGTCCTCGACCGGGCACGGGAAGCGGCGGGCGGCAAGGATGTCCGGCTCGGCGGCGGAGTCACCACGATCCGCGAGTTCCTCGACGCCGGACTGGTCGACACCCTGCACGTGGCGGTCTCGCCGGTGAAGCTGGGTACCGGCCTGCGCCTGTGGGAGTCGCCGGACGAGCTGCTCGACCGCTACCACCTGGAGGCGGTGCCCAGCCCGAGCGGCGTGACGCACCACCTGTTCTGGCGGAAGTGACGGCGGGGCTGCACCTGACGGTACGCGAACGCCCTCCTGAACGTTGTTTCCGCAGTTCAGGAGGGCGTCGATGGCGGTAGCGGTGGGATTTGAACCCACGGTGACGGGTTACGCCACACTCGCTTTCGAGGCGAGCTCCTTCGGCCGCTCGGACACGCTACCGAGAGAGAGCTTAGACCATCCCGGGGCGTGGACAGAAATCGGTTCCCGGCGGCCCGGGGGCGCGGGGTCAGAGTGCGCGGAAGAAGGCCGTCAGCTGCTCGGCGCACTCGGCCTCCAGGACGCCGCCGATCACCTCCGGGCGGTGGTTGAGACGGCGGTCGCGGACGACGTCCCAGAGGGAGCCGGCCGCGCCGGCCTTCTCGTCGCGGGCCCCGTGGACGACCCGGTCCACCCGGGACTGGACCAGCGCGCCCGCGCACATCGTGCAGGGCTCCAGGGTGACCACCAGCGTGCAGCCGGTCAGACGCCACTCGCCGTGGGCCTCGGCCGCCCGGCGCAGAGCCAGGATCTCGGCGTGCGCGGTCGGGTCGCCGATGGCCTCGCGTTCGTTGTGGGCGGCGGCGAGCTCGGTGCCGTCGGGGCCGAGGACGACGGCGCCGACCGGCACATCGCCGGCCGACGCCGCCCGCGCGGCTTCGGCCAGGGCGCGGCGCATCGGTGCCTGCCAGGGGTCGCGTACGGGATCGGGTACGGGATCCGGGGCGGGCTCGGGTGAGGGGATCGGCGGTCGTGCGGTCACCCGCGGACCCTAACGGACGGGACAGGACTGGACGGGACAGGTGGTGAAGGGGGCAGGCGTGCGGGGACGGAGAACGTGGAACGTGCCCCCGCGGAGAGGTGGTCCGGATCCGGGTCCCGTCAGCGGACCGACTCCAGGACCTCCGCCGCTCCCACCGCCTCCGCGATCTCCGCGAGCGCGTCGGTCTGCAGGGTGAGCAGCTCCTTCTCGGACATCCCGAGGTCGGCGAGGACCCCGAGCTCACCGATCGGCCCCGCCGGCACGGCGTCCGGGTCGGGGGCGTCGTCGTCCGGGTCGGCGGCCGCGGGGGCGGGCCGTTCCGGTTCGCCGTCCTGGGTGCCGTCGAGGTCGACGAGCTCCTCCAGTGCGGCGATCTCGTCCTCGGCCCCTGGTTCGCGGCCGAGAATTTCGTCGGTGAGCAGGATCTCCCCGTACGAGGAGCGGGCGGCGGCGGACGCGTCCGAGACGTAGATTCGGGGGTCCTCCTCACCGTCCACCCGGACGACGCCGAACCAGGCGTCCTCCTGCTCGATATAGACCAGGACCGTGTCCTCGTCCACCGAGGCATCCCGGGCCAGATCCGTCAGATCGGACAGGGTCTCCACATCGTCGAGCTCTGTATCGCTCGCTTCCCACCCGTCTTCGGTGCGCGCGAGCAGTGCGGCGAAGTACACCGTGACTCTCCCACTTGTCATAGGCGAATCGGTCCGGCGGGAGGGCGAACGGTGATCCGTCCGTCCTGAGCCCCGCCCCATCGGCATCGTGGCAGAAACAAGCGCCGTGCGAGACCTCTTCGACCGTTGCGTCGGCCATCAGTTCCAGGAGTGCCTGGTCGGCCCTCTCCCTGACGAGCCGATCAGCGAGGGAGTGCGCCGGTGGTACGGGAGGGGGTACGGGAGGGCTCGTCGGCTGGTCTCACCAGCGGAAAGTGCGCATCCGCATCTGTTGCCGCATCCGGGCGGCACGGGCCCGGCGCGGCTGCACCCGGTCGCGCAACTGCTTGGCCTCGTGGAGCTCACGGAGGAAGTGGGCGCGTCGTCGGCGGCGGGCCGCGTCACTCTCCTGTGCGTCCTCGACGTCATCCACCGGGCCCTCGGCGTCACGCCCGTCGCGCGGCCCGCTCAAGGCCGGGTTGCGCCGCAGTTCCCCGTCAGCCATCGACACACCACCTCAGCGCTGGGTCCGTATGCCCCCACCTTCCCCCCGAACAGGTGGTTGATGCCAGCGCAGAGTGCCGGGCGGCGCGGTTCACCTCGGGAGCCACCTCGCTCCGCCGCCGGTAGCCTTGAGCGTTGGGTCGCTCCTGCGGCCGTAGTTGCAGATCAGACCCTTTGGAGGACATTGTGCGTCTGCACGTTGTCGACCACCCGCTGGTGGCGCACAAACTCACCACGCTGCGCGACAAGCGCACCGACTCCCCCACCTTCCGGCGGCTCGCCGACGAGCTGGTCACCCTCCTCGCCTACGAGGCCACCAGGGATGTGCGCACCGAGCTGGTCGACATCGAGACCCCGGTGACTCCCACGACCGGAGTGAAGCTCTCGCACCCCCGGCCCCTCGTCGTCCCGATCCTGCGCGCCGGCCTCGGCATGCTGGACGGCATGGTGCGGCTGCTGCCGACCGCCGAAGTGGGCTTCCTCGGCATGATCCGCAACGAGGAGACGCTTGAGGCGGAGACGTACGCGACCCGGATGCCCGAGGACCTCTCCGGCCGCCAGGTCTACGTCCTGGACCCGATGCTGGCCACCGGCGGCACTCTCGTCGCGGCCATCCGCGAACTGATCAAGCGCGGCGCCGACGATGTCACGGCCGTCGTCCTCCTCGCGGCGCCCGAGGGCGTCGAGGTGATGGAGCGCGAGCTGGCCGGGACCCCGGTCACCGTCGTCACCGCCTCCGTCGACGAGCGGCTCAACGAGCAGGGCTACATCGTGCCGGGCCTCGGGGACGCGGGCGACCGTATGTACGGCACGGCCGAATAGGCCGGACAGGGGACGGAACAGCCGGACAGGGGACGGATAGAGGTCGGACAGGGTCCGGGCCTGCCGGACCTTCCCGGTTTCGCGCCCCGCCCCGACGCCGTACGGACTCGTGCGGGTGCCGGAGCGGGGCGCGCTTTCGTGTGGTGCGCGGGTTCAGCGGTTCAGCAGGTCAGCAGGAGGGGGACGGAGCCGGGGCCGGCTTCGTCAGGGCCGCCATCGCCGCGGTGGCCTCCTGCGGGGTGCTGAACGCCTTGAACTTCGCCCCGAGGATCAGGTCGACCTCGCCCGTCTTCCGGGTGTCGGTCTTCTGCACCGTGCCCGCCAGCTGGGTGCCGAGCACCGTGAAGCTGCCGTTCGTCGCGGTCGGTGCGCCGAGCAGTACGCCCGCGCCGGGCACCTTCTTGTCGTACTCCTTCGACGCGTTGCCCACCTCACCGATGGTGAAACCGCGCTTCTCAAGCTCCTCGGCGGCGGATTTGGCCAGCCCGGTGCGCGTCGTCGCGTTGTAGACGTTGACCTTGATGGCGGCCGGTTTCGGCAGTGCCTTGGCGGGGGCCGCCGACGGTTTCGGGGTGGGGCAGTCCCGCTTGTGGCCGGCCGCGGCGGCGCTCTTGTCGCCGCCGGTGAAGACGTCGATGAGCTGCAGGGTGCCCCAGCCGGCCAGGCCGAGGGCCGCGACGGCTCCGATGCCCGCGAGGACGAGCCTGCGGCGGTGCCGGGGGCGGCGCATGCGGGGGTAGGCGTCGCCCGTGATGCGGTACTTTCCGCCCATGCCGGGGGGAGTGAGCATGCTCATGGAGGCAGCGTAGTGCGGCCCGGTGATGATGCGTACTAAATGATCAACGCAGGGCACCCGGATGAGCGTGAAAGCACCCGAAAGGCCCGAATAGGGGTCTTGGTGGAGTACGGAACCCGGGCGGGTTGTGCAGGCGGCTTCGCGGTGGCCCGGCGGCGGGGTGCGCGGGTGCCGGGGCGCCGTCAGCCCAGGTCGAGGACGCGGGCGTGCAGCACCTGGCGCTGCTGGAGCGCGGCGCGCACCGCCCGGTGCAGCCCGTCCTCCAGGTAGAGGTCGCCCTGCCACTTCACGACGTGCGCGAACAGGTCACCGTAGAACGTGGAGTCCTCGGCGAGGAGGGTCTCCAGGTCCAGCTGGCCCTTGGTGGTCACGAGCTGGTCCAGGCGAACCGGACGCGGCGCGACGTCCGCCCACTGGCGGGTGCTTTCCCGGCCGTGGTCGGGGTACGGCTTCCCATTTCCGATGCGCTTGAAGATCACACGGAAAGCCTACCGGGCAAGGGCCACCGGGCGCAGCCAGGGAAGCTCACCGCGATGCCGTCACAAACACCGTATAGAGCCGAATAGGGCGGGATACCGGGACAGTGGTTGCTGAGGGGTGACGAGTGGGAGCGCGAACACGGGTAGCGGACACGGACGTGGGCGCGGACGTGGGCGTGGGGGTGAGTGAGCCCGGTACGGGATCCGCACCGGGCTCACTCGTGGTTCTCGGGGTTCGCCGGTTCGCCGGTTACGCGCTCCGGAGCGGCCGTTACTCCGTGTCCCGGCCGTGCCCTTCGCGCAGGCCGCCGCCGCTGCCGGGTGTCCCGGTGCCGGTGCCGGTCTCGGGGGTGACCGGGCGGGTCAGGGAGCGCAGGTCGTGGGCGTACGTCCCGACGGCGTTGGCGATCACGTCGATGTTGGTGTCGAAGTGGCCCATGTCGATGTTGTCCAGGTCGTCGCAGGCCGCGTGGTAGCAGGGGTCGTACGCGATCCCCGCCTCGCCGCCGAACACCTCTGCCTGGGCCGCCGTCTTGATGCCCTCCGCCCCGGTGTCCGTGCCACCGGAGGGAATGCCGGCCTCGATGAACGGCCCGTAGTCCGAGCGGCCGGTGAAGTCCGTGCCCTCGTGCGGCTTGCCCTTGCGGTCGAGGAACTCGTTGATGTCACGCTCCAGTTGGGCCGAGCCCTCCGGGCCGGGGCCCTCGCCGACCTGATCGGAGTCGTCACCGTCGAAGACGAACTGGACGCCGTTGGGCGAGGCGATCATGTCGAAGTTCAGGTAGAGCGCGATCTGCTCGCGCTGCTTCTCGGAGAGCGCCGCGACGTACTTCTCCGAGCCGATCAGACCGTTCTCCTCGGCCGACCACCAGGCGAACCGCACCTTGTTGGCGGGGTTGCTCTTCGACTTCGCCAGTTTCAGGGCGACATCGAGCAGACCGGCGGATCCGGAGCCGTTGTCGTTGATGCCGGGGCCCTCGGTCACCGAGTCGAGGTGGGCGCCGAGCATCACGGTCCGTGCCGTGCTGCCGCCGGGCGTCTCCGCGATGACGTTGCGGGTGGGGCGGTCCTCCTGGAACTCGCGGATCTCGAAGGAGACCGTGACCTCGCCGCTCGCGAGGTCGGCGAGGAGCTTCTCGCCCTCCTCAAGGGTGAGGCCGCCGGTCGGGATCCGGCCGGCGGTGACCTCGCCGAGTGTGCCGGACAGGACGCCCTCGACGTTGTTGTGGATGACCGCTCCGGCCGCGCCCGCGTCGGCGGCGGCCGCCTGCTTCGCGGCGAAGGAGCAGCCGCCGCGCTTGATCAGCGCGATCTTGCCGGTGAAGTCGGCGGAGGCGTAGTCGGCCGCCTCGCAGCCCGGCGTCTCGTCGTCGGGCACCGCGAGGAGCCCTGCCGTCAGCCCGCCGGTCTTCGTCGACGGGGTGTACGTCATGGCCTTGATCGTGACGTCGCGGGGCGTCGGCGTCACCACGGAGAGCTTTTCGGCCAGCGTCTCCGTGTAGGTGAAGCGGAAGCTCTCGTACGACACCTTGTACCCGGCCCGCTGGAGCTGGCGGTAGACGTACGCCGCCGAGGCGTCGTGGCCCAGCGAGCCGGCCGCACGGTGACCTTCGGTGGAGTCGGCTATCGCCTGGAACTGCCGGAGGTGGCGGTGGGCGTCATGTGCGGACGTCTTCCTCACCAACTCCCGTGACAGCTTGGCTGCTTCCTTACCGGGGTCGTGCGGTGCGGGGCGTCCGGGGTGTGGGGACGCGGCCAGGAGGAGCGGTGTGGCCAGGGCGGTGGCGGCCACGACAGCAACGGCTCTGCGACGTGTTGCGTGCACAGGAGTCCTTCCGGTCTGAACGACTGGATCTCTGAACGGCTGAACGAATGTGCTGCGAAAGCTAGCGAGTGGGGTGACGCCTGGGAACCGTCGTGGCTGATTCTGATCGGTTGGGCGGGGGCATCGGCCGGTTCCGGTGGTGCAAGGGCGCGTCACTTCTTCCGCGAGCTGCTCTTCCGCGAACTGCCGGGCTTCTTGGCTGCTTGGGCCGCCTTCGCCGCCGCCTTGGCCTCCTGTTTGTACGCGCGCACCTCGACGAGCGACTCCGGGCCCGTGATGTCGGCGACCGACCGGCGGGATCCGGCCTCCCCGTACGGGCCCGCCGCCTCCCGCCACCCCGTCGGCCGTACGCCGAACTGCTTGCCGAGCAGCGCCAGGAAGATCCGGGCCTTCTGGTCGCCGAAGCCGGGCAGTGCGTTGAGGCGTTCCAGCAGCCCATCGCCGGTCGCGGCGGTCCGCCACACCGCGCTCGCGTCGCCGTCGTACTCCGCCACCAGGAACTGGCACAGCTGCTGCACCCGCTGGGCCATGGAACCGGGGTAGCGGTGCAGGGCGGGTTTGGCGGTGAACAGCTCGGTGAAGGCGTCCGGGTCGTAGGCGGCGATCCGCCCCGCGTCCAGGTCGTCGGAGCCCATCCGTTCCGCGAGGGTGTACGGGCCCGTGAACGCCCACTCCATCGGCACCTGTTGGTCTCAGAACATTTGCTAACGAGGTGATCAATGTTACACTGAGTAACAGGAGATCACGCAGTGCAGTCACAACCGAACATCCTGGAACGTGCCCGCAGGGGCGACCTGACCGGCCTTCGAGTCGCCGGATTGGTTCGGCTGTCTTTCGAGATCAACCCAGATCGTGAACGCCCCGACGTTCCAATGAACGGTTCGGACATCAACAACCGCGAAGAGCAAGAGCAGCTTTGCCGTGACTACATCGAGTCGCGCGGCGGCATCTACATAGGCACGTACGACGAACCGCACACCTCCGCCTGGAAGAAGAAGCGCATCCGGCAAGCGGACGGTACCTATGTGTACCGCGTCGTCCGGCCGGTGTTCGAGGGGATGCTGAGCGACCTTCGTAAAGGTCGGACAGAGACGGCCTACTTCACTCCGGTTGGCGGGTACACCCCGCATACCGAGATCGACGGCTCCATCGTGTACGACGTCGACCGCTTGACGCGCGACAACCGGCACCTGGAAGACGCGATTGAAACGGTGGAGTACTTCCACCGGCCGATCATCGACATCACGGGCACGTTGGACCTGCTGACCGAAAACGGCCGCGACATGGCGCGGGTCATGGTGACCATGGCGGGCAAGCAATCTGCGGCAACATCCCGCCGGGTCAAGAACATTCATCGAGCCATGGCGCGCGAGGGCATCCCGGTTGGTGGCGCCCGCCCGTTTGGATGGCAGGACGACAAACGGACGGCTGACCCGGTAGAAAAGGAACTCGTCACCAAGGCGGTCAATGATCTGCTTAGTGGCAAGCTCGTCCACACGCTCCTTGGTGAGTGGAAGAAAGCAGGCGTCCGTACACCCAAGGGGAACTATTGGGTGCGGACGACCTTCCGCAACATGATCCTTTCGCCGCGCCTGGTCGGCTGGCGCGTGCATGGGCCGGAAGATCTGCCGCTCCACGAACGCTGCGCCCGCGACAAAGAAGGACAGCCGGTCAAGGGGCAACACGAGGCGCTCGTAGACGAGAAAGTCTGGCGTGCGGTTGTCGACCTGTTGACCAACCCCGACCGTCCGGGCGCTGGTGTTTCTGTTGGCAGGCTGAAATACATGTGTTCTGGGCATCTTCGGTGCGGCAACTGCGCTGGAAAGATGCGCGGCAACGCCAAGGCCAAGAACGGCTACGAGTACGTCTGTGACAGCTGCTACAAGGTGACGGGTGCGGGTCCGGCGATAGACAGGCACATAACCGCGCTCATCTTTGCTCGGCTGGCCGCCCAGCAGATACCGGTAGAAGTATCCCCATGGTCGGGGGCGGATGATCTGGCGAAGTACGAGACCACCAAAGCTAACTTGCTGGCCCAGTTCAAAGAAAACCCCGACATGGGTACGCACATCTGGCCAGAGATCCGCAGGGCCGAAGCGGAGATATCGCGGCTCCTCAAAGAGCGGGCAACCTACATCCGTAAGACGGCGGGGCCAACGGTGGCGGACATAGAGAAGGAATGGCCCGACCTAGAGATCGAGCAGCGTCACGCCATCGTGGGCGAGAACTTCGAGGCAATAATCCTACTGCCCGCACAGAAAGGTGCGAACCGATTCAACCCTGACCGTCTGCAAGTGGTGCCGCGCCAATAACGGCGCCAATCCGCTTTAGTTGTTCGGGCCGTAGTGCAGGCAGCTTGGCTGCTTGGGCTGCGGCCCATTTCTTTACCTCAGCGTCCACGGTAGGTGACTCCGACCTACGGGCCGGCTGGTGCTTGGTTGGTTCTGGGGTTTTTGGGTGGGGTGCTGTCATGGGGGGTTTCTCTACAACCAATTATACAGCAAATCCCCAGGCGAATAGTTCATAATTTTACAACGTGGTCAATCCCACCATATGCAGACGACGCGCTGCATGAGTAAATAGATAAGGCCCGTAGTGAACAAATATGCGGCCAACCAAACAATCCGCCAGAGTGGAGCAGAAATGGCCATCGTGAGCATGAAAAAGTCCGACCTGAATGGTCAGGTCGGAGACGAAGGGGACTTCGTCCAGGTGGTGGTGCGCCAGCACCCCGAGATAGACCAGCCCAAGGTGCTGGACGTCATGACCGCCGAAGTCGACCAGTTCAAGGAGATCGGCGACCTGGTCATGCTGGAAGTCACCATGCCGGACAAGACCAAGCGAGACATCGCGATGCGTCTGACGGACTTCAACAAGCTGGCACCGAACATGAGCGAGGTACTGAAGGAAGCACGCGGCACACGTGGCCGCACCCCCGGTACCCGCATGGGCAGTAACGGCAACGGGTAACACCCATTCTTCCGCCTCCTACCACCGCTCCCGGTAGAGGTGGAACACCCCTGTCCTGGCAACTCTTTCAAGTTGCTGGGGCAGGGGATTCTTTCTTTTGCCGACCTCCGTTATTGGAGTATGTTGTTTATTCCGCAACGAAATAATGTTTACATTATGTAAAGAATGTTTTAAATTAGAAACAGATCGGGGGCAATTCCCGATTTACTCGTTTATCGAGTATCAATCCTATCCCGCATGGAAAAACGTGCGAGAAGGAGATGATTCCTAGTGACGGAACCTCTTCACGGTTATACGTGCACGTGCTGTGCCCCAAGGGGGCGCGGTCGTCAGCCGGTTGACGGCGGCGATCGAGTCAACACCGGGGCCTCCGTCGAGCAGGGAACGTTCGACGGCAAGGATGCTCGCATCGAGCGTGGTCAGACGGGTCGTGTCGACCGGGTCGACATCTACTACGGCGGCAGCGGCTGGGACCCGAAGGGCCCCGGTCACGGTCACGTCGTTTCCAACGACGGTGTCTTCATCAACTTCTGGCGTCTGCCGGACAGCGAGGGCGGCGCCATCGTGCTCAACGACGATTACGGCAAGAACAAGCGCGTGAGCGAGTACGTTCCGCTCTGGTCCTAGAACAAAGACCTGGACATGTCCCTAAACTGTCCGCTTTTCTATTTCACAGAAATTTTCTTGACCATTTCCTCAAGACGAGTCCATAGACTATCGACATAATCCTCCGGCTCGATGGATTGGTCGTCAGGCCATCCAGGCGGCCAACCGGGAGCTTCAAGCGCGCCAAATTCCGAACAGAGTTGATCTAACTCAATGTCGTACCAAGGTTCCCTCCCGCCTACTTCAAGTGTTGCGACAAAGACATAGTGCGCCAGATTATAATCAGAAACTTGATGCGTCTTCCGGTATTCGATCGCTGCAAGCCAGAACCCTATGAGGTTGTCTCTTGTTGCGATTGGAAGCAGTGCACTAAGTTCCGGAAAGTTCATACTTTAATTTATTGCACACAACACTAGAGAATGTCAATACATTAGCGTCGCAAAATGTTTATTGTGCGACGTTACATATATACGTTGCCCTACCTCTCCAACTCGATGTCTAGGAACCTCATCACCGACGTAGCCAGCATGAGGGCGTAGATTGCATTGATCCGCGAATACTGCACACGCGAGACGCCGTGCACGCTGGCGTGTCTGACAAAGAAGCTCGGGATCGTGTCCCTGTCCGAAGCTTTGAATGTGGCATGCGCGCGCCACACTGGAGCGAACGTGAAAGCGATTCGCATCCCGTAGCCATTTAGATCAAACTTGGGCGTCTTCTTGTGGGATGTGAGCTTGCCCTTGAGATCATCCTTAAAGTGAGCACTCATGAGGCTATCGAGCAGGTTCGCTGCGAGTGCCTGCGCAGGCTTTGCGTGTCCTGCCCTCAGCGCGGCCACACAGTCAATGGCGAAGTCGCGCGCTTCCAGTAGGTCCGGGTGGTCTACGGTGCTGGCGACGGCCTCACAATCGCCGACGATCTCCTGCCACCGCTCGCCAATGATGTCGCGACGAGTGGCAGCGTCCGGGGCATCCAACAGTGCACGCACAACCTTGGGACCAGGCACCCACATGAGCGGGATGCCTTCCTCAAGAAGGAGCTGTTCCAACTGGTCCAGGGTGGGCTTGGACTCGCGCATATTCTCGGGGTAGATCCGATCTGCCAGCGAGTCAATCGAGGCGAAGACGCCCTGGAGCTGCTCTCTAACGTAATCGTTTGCCCAGCGCGACACATCCTGAGCTAGGGCGTTCAGTCCAGACGACTCAGCTATCCGCCTACTCAATCCCCCGGCGATGCTCTCAAGACCCGACAGCTGCTTTGTGGGGTGGAGGCGGTCAAACCGCTGGAGTGCAGCGCCCACCCTAGACAGGTCGACACCGTCAGACTCCGAGCTGTCGTCAGCCCACTTGAACTCCTTCTTCATGACGGCATGGTTCCACGTGGTTGGTGGCCTGACGAGTGGTTACTTCTTCTTGTACTGCTTGCCATACTTCTTGGTGACGTACAGCTCTAACGCGTCGTCCAGGATCAGCCAGAACTTGCGGTCTTCGATGTACGCCAGGTCTCGCAGCTGCTTGTGACGTGATGGGCGCATCTGGGTGCCGCGTGACTGCGGGGTCTCGGTGCTGTCGACGACGGTTAGGTGTAGAGGTGGCCGCTCGGTCGGTGCCTGGTCGTCCGGTTCATCGGTGGTCGGGCTGTCCGATGGTGGCTCGGGCACTGCGGCCGAAGTCGGCAACGGTGGTCGCGCTGGTTCTACGGATGCGGCCGGCGCGGGCTTGGGTGCCTCGGGATCAACCTGGGGGATGGCGAACCGCGGGACGGTCGCTCTTTCGGTTGTCTGTCGTTGCTTCTTGAAGTCCTTAGCCATTGATCAGTATCTCCGCGACCCGCTTATACCCCACTGCTGCCGGGCTGCTGGGGTCATACAGCACCACGGGTTGGTTTAGTTGCTCGGCTTCATCTACGGCGGTGGACTCCATGATGATCTGCGGGATCACAAGGCCGCTGTACGCGCCCCCTATCCCCTCGTGCACTGCCGACGATGCGTTGGTGCGCTTGAACCGCGTCACCAAGATGCCCCGGAGCCGTAGGGCTGGGTTGTAGGTGGCTTTGGCACGCTCGTACGCCTCGATGGTCCGCGCTAGGCCGTCCTCGGTGTAGGCGCTGGCGGCGGCTGGGATCACCAGCTCATCCGCTGCGGCCAACGCGTTGATGGTCATGTAGTTCAGTGACGGCGGCGTGTCCAGGATGACGAAGTCATACAGGTGCTCCAGCGTCGCCAGTAGCCCCTTGAGTGATCCGATCGGATCGGGGGCGGTTGGATCGGCACGTTGCAGCGTCATCCCCGTCTCGGTGCGTGACAGGTCGGGGTGTCCTGCGATCAGGTGCAGGCCGTCTACGTCAGTGGCCAGCAAGGCCGATGTGGGCTCGATGTTGGGGTTACCGAACAAGCTGTTCAGCGTGACCGGTAGCGCCGACGGGTCTACGCCCAGTCCCTTGGTGGCGTTGGCTTGTTCGTCCATATCCACCAGCAGCGTGCGGCGCCCGGTCTGAGCAAGCGCAGCGGCAAGGTTCTTGGCGGTGGTGGTCTTCCCTACCCCGCCTTTGTGAATGGCGATTGCTATCTTTTTGGCCATGTATTCATTTGTTCTCCTGCTTTCAAATTAACACGAGTGCGCATTAACGCGCAATACTGTCCGCACGATAAGGTGCACATTAATTCGCGTGCACTTTCGCACACGTGCGATTTATAGTGCGAAATATAGTGCACGATATTCTGCACTATAACTATTGCAATAATGCGCACTAACGCATACAATAGAAAGTGGAGAGAAACGGAAATGACCAAGCAGCATCAATCAAACGCCACAGCCCCAATAGGGCAGCACGCCCGAACCTTCGTAACCGGGGTGTTGGGTCTCGATCCACGACACCACCAGCTCACCACTGAACCGACCTGGATACGCCTCGCCGAGCGCATCCTAGAAGGCCCCAGAGGCAACCAGCCGGCCAGCACCGTAGGTCGAGCTCATCAACCAAACACAACCCGATAAGGAGGATGCCATGCATAAACCAGCAAGCCCACAAGTACACAACCCAGCAACCCAACTTGCCGGGGAGCCTACAAAACCGCTAACGGTCAAATACACAACGCACCTGCCCGCGGCCATGGTTAAACAGGTCAAGCGCACGGCCGTCGAGCGGGAAGTGAAGGACTACCAGGTTGTCACCGAGGCGCTACGCCACTACTTCGCCCAGCAGGGAACCGCCGCTTGATTTTTTATTGAAAGAGATCATAATAGAGATCAATATGACGAATGACGAATTACTGACCGACCTAAAGCAATTTATTGAAGCGACCGTGTCGCAGAACATGTCGCATCTTGCGACTAAGGACGACCTACGCGAGATGAAGACCGAGCTAAAGAGCGACCTGCAAAACCTAGAATCGAAGCTGGACAAGCGGTTTGACGATCTGGAGACGCGGTTCAACGAAGTTCAGAACGCCGTAGGCGAATCACTGAACGAGGTAGAGGGACGCGTAAGCCGACTGGAAAGCAGACTGGCGTAACGCGCTGTCAGCCACGACCAACGAGCCACCCATGCATGACAGGGGTGGTTTTTGTTTTAGTTGCAAAACCGTTGAATTCCGATTATACTTGGATGCAAGCTAGCGTTTAAATCATGTGCAAAAGATTTATTTGCTAGCCGATCGGATTCGGGGGTTTTCTTGCCTGCTTAAATTTCGGCACAAAAAAGTATTGACTATTGTGTTCGCATTGTTTACTATTGAAGTAGCACATGATTTAGGCGCATAGGACCCTCGAAAGAGGGTCCTTGTCTTTTGCTTAAGAACCCTTGCCACCACACAGGTACGCCGAGCCGTTTCAAATCAACATAGTGACCCCCGCACGGGGACGGTTTTGTGTTGCCCGAAACTGGGGGTAAGGAGATACAGCATGGCTGAACGCATTGGAGCAACGTTAGAGCGTCGGAACTTCTATAGAAGAAACGAAAGCTCAAGCAGCGTTTCTTCTATAGAAGCAACGCAGGAAATACCACAGGTCATCGATGACCTGATTGACAACAAGATGTACCGCAACAAGTTCAAGGCACTCATTCGCAGGGGACACCTGCAAGATTTACTTGATCTGGTCGAGGTCGCCCACACCAAAGAGAAGCCGAGCCGTTGGTTCGCCACTGTCACGGCCAAAAAGTGCTGGGAACGTACCCTCGACTTCCTCAAGAAGCTGCGCAAGGTAGAGCGACTGGTTCAAGAGGTAGGCAAGCGCCTAACCGTGCCAGCCAGCAACCTTGGAGCTGTGTTCAAGGCGGCTTGGCGCCACCAGGACGCCACGGTACGTATGGCAGTCCGCGCCGCCGAGACAGGCAAGAAACACCCGTTCCGGCTGTTCTGTGCGCTTGCACTGCGCGATCCGGCCTCCAGCTCCGTCGTCTGATGTTCGGATCGGTTGTCGCATCGCCCGACGCATCGCGTTGGTTGCGGTTGTCGATGCGCCTCTGTTCTGGAGCGATATGTGCCAGCGACTCTCTACGTGTTCCGCATGGTCCTGTGACCACGTACAGCACGCTGTGAGCGCCGCCAACGTGAAAGACGGCGTCTAACCCGTTCCACCCGTGACGCAGGCTTGTGGGGCTTAGAAAGCGGCCAGTCGGCGGAGTTGCCAGGACTCTGCGAACATCGAACCGCCGCGTAGAACACGCTCACCACACGTACGCCGGCCATGGCTGGTAGGTGCGGTGTTCAAGGCGCTACGTCACAAAGCTGTGTTGTAATCCCACCCACGACTCCTTAATGCTCGTGTCGCTCAATTGAGGTGTTTACACGGGTTTTGCAGCTACTTGCTCAACTCGGCATTTCCCCATGCCGCATACCCAGCATTGCTACACAAGCCCATGTCTCCCTCGGCGAAGACCATATTGAGTGTCAACTCAATCGCACCCGAGACGTCGATAGGATCAGGTTCCGCAACTTTAAACTTATTTGTGCGGTACTGTTCGCCAACTTGAGTACCGTCAACATAGATGCGGAAGTAGACTACGGCATCTTGATCTGTGTCGGAAGTTAGCCCGAGGGTTGTGTTGAACTCTCGCCACTCACCTTTTAGCGCATAGGTGATACTCCTTTCCCTATCCCTTTCGCATCCCCCGATCCGCGTATAGATGCTGTTAGTGTAGTTTTCTCCAGCGAGGTTTACGCTTCCTTCGGGGAGTGACCCATGTGAAATTCTGTCGTCATCCATCTCGGATAGATACCGCTTTGTTTGAGCGGCACTGATAGACGGATTAGGCGAATCATCACCGTCGTTCTCTGGCAGGCTATCGGTAGGTTCACTGGTCGAAGGGGGCGACGACAGCGCCTCAGACGGCGAGGCGGAAGAATCTGGTGTCTGCGAGGGCGAGGCTGCAGCTGAAGGCTTGGAGTCATCATCGAGAAATAACGGAGCTATGACTCCGAAGAAGGTAATAATTGCAGCGATGATGGCGCAGATTCCCGTAATAATTGCACTCATGTGCTGCCTCCACCATGGCCCGCTGGTCGGGTTGGGCGTAGGATTGGTCACGTTGCTTCCCTTGCTACTCAGCAGTAACTGAGACCCTCTCAGATTGGTCGTGACAGTACGCGACCCTGGAGCATGAAACTCCAGGGTCAGGGGTGTTGTGACGAGGTCGTTACCTCTTGGTCGTCGCGACTGCGACACCCAAGACGAGCACAGCGAACATGCCGAGGATCTGTGCAACCGATTGGCCAGAGGTCGGATCGGGACCTATGACCACATGTCCGATCGCAGCTCCCGAGAGTCCGGCCGCCAAGATGCCAAGAATCATGTTCTTGATGCTCACAACGTTCTCCTTCAACAAGGAACACCAGAACCGTGGTGCGGCGGGTTCAACCTGTTGCAGGCGAACGGTGTGAGGTGAAATACATTCACCACTTCTATTTATCTCATATTTAGTTGCGTAAGTCAATGATGTTTCGCGCGGAAGCCTTTGACCTAGACGGGAGCTGCATGAATGTAGGGCTAGATGTCCTTGACGCTTTCATTCGAGATGCCATTTTCTTGGATCAAACGTTCAAGGAAACATCGACACTGAGACACCCGACAGATAAGGGAAACGAGCGCGAGTATGCGGCCCGGACCGTGATCGGAAAGCACATCCGGAGACACGCCACGATCTACAAACGCGCCGGTATTGAGGATTCCAGCACCGGGCAATGGTTCCGCCAACAGGATGTGGTTTTTGCTGATCCTAGGGTAGAACCCCACCGGATTCTTAGGGATGACAACCGGGTATACGTCGACCCTTCGGCTGTCCATACCGTAGTCGAGGTCAAGAGCGTCCTTGGCGGTACAGTTCTAAGTACCGCGATGCAGTCGATTGCGGACGTCCAGACAGCGCCTCGTCGCCGACAGGCTGATATCCACCACCTTCGATTCACTATTAGTACTGGGCAGACAGAGTTTGTGCCGACTTCAGGCGGCGTATTCGCCTACAGCTCCAGGTCGGCAAATGTAGAGACAGTGACCGGTTGGATTGAAGGCTGGTGTCAAGGGCGTCCTCCCGAGGAGTGGCCCAAGTTCGTCACGATCGCTGACCTTGGTCACTTCATGTGGTGCGACCCGCTCACCGGGAAGTGCATTCCTTGGCCTGTCAAAGGCACAGAGAGGCTCATGTGCTTCCAGGCAACGCGGGCACATCAGCCGCTGGTCGCTCTCGCAACCCACCTCAACCACCTATCCCGACTCTGGTGGGTGCCTGGAACAGCGTTTCAGCTAGGGGGAGCCTCGGACATTCCGCACGGCCTGCGCGTAGGTCAGGCGGTCTATCCATCCGGTGTCACGCCGTCCCCTGATACCTGTAATCACCCGTGCCTGGACTGCCAGCGGTTCAGTCCGCGCTGATGGGCGCCAGACCACGCCCCTGCGGCTACCCCTAGAACGAGCCGACCCACCGCACGCCGGCCACGGGCAGTAAGTCGCCGTGACCATCCCGCCCGTGCACCCTCGACGTGGTGCGCCCGTTCCTCCGTCCTACCGCCCCAGCACGAACGGCAACCAGCAGCCCAGCACGACACCGGCCGCAATGGCTACGTCGTACTGGAGTTGGACGCGCGGACTCTTGCGGACACGACGGCGCGGGGAGGTCGTGCGCCTGGTGGTGGCACGGGCGGGCGGCAGCTCGGTGACGATTACCCCGCTGTGGGTGTCGACCAGGTGGCCGTCAATGCGTTTGTAGCGGGTCATGCTGCTGTGCCCGGTTGTTCTAGATGGGCAAGGGCGGCTTTCCACGCACCTTGTTCACGTGGCCACTGTGCGCCGTGTTCGGGTTCAAAGGTCATGTCACAGTAATCGCACCAGTAGTAGTCAATGTATTCCGTGTCGCCGCCGCCCTCGCCGTAGTAGTCGGCAACGTCAACCGTGCCGCTACTGGTGACACCCCAACTACTTTCTACGAGGACAACCGCCCGCAGGTCTTCACGGGTACAGGGCTGTTGGTCGGGGTGGTTCATGCCACCCCCTTTACAGCGTGCTCAGTTATGGGTGCGTCGAAAGGCATTACAACAACGTTGTCCCTATATAGCGCTGTCACTTCGTCGCGGGTTAGGAGGTTATACAGCATCGTGTAGATATCCCGCTCTGACGTGTTCCGCTCGGCAAACGATATGCCGTAACCGTGTATGTCGTGCAGGGTGGCGCATGGACCAAATCCTCTACGGTCAACAGTAAGACTGACGATCCGGTCAAGTTTGGTGGTTGGTGTATGGGTGCCCCATAGCTGCCTAATGGCTTGCTGTAACTGTGGGGTCATACCCCGATGCGGTGTTTCGTTAGATGTATGCTGTATACTCATTCCTTTTAGTCTCCAGTGCGCCACGAGGAAACCAACCAACACTCCTGGGTGGTTGAGCTTCTCGGCGCGTGCTTACGTTTACCTAGTTATTAGCCGTGCTGGCTATGCTGCTGTGTTCTAGTGGTTGTCGTGTTCTAAATTAAAATGCACCTCCTTGACCTATGCGACAGGAAGTGCTAATAATAGCAATGGTTTTGGCTACTAACATTAGCCGAAACCTGTAGGAGTCCTGCCGCAAGCTGGGCTCTTACTTTATGTCTTTATTATACCAATTCCACCCCTGTTATTCAATACATTCCACCCCTGTTAGCGGTGTAGAAAAGGCAACGGTATTTACAGGGCGAGAAGTGCGGGAATTAGCTCCGCCAGTAGATATACCCGCACCATCTCTTGCTGCTCGTCCGGCAGTCCTTGAAACACCCGCACCAGTTCACGCCTACGCGCCTCGTGGCCGACCACGAACACCACAAACGGAAAGTAGTCGGCGGTGCTGGATTCAACCGCCCGCCAGTAGCCCGCCACCTTTTCGCGGATACGTTTGGGGGCTTCGGTCTGCCGGTCTATCTCTAGGTAGTACTGGCTTACGCGTCCCTGGGCGGGATACTCAACCGCTGCAAACAAGTCCGCCCGCACATTCGGCGGCACGGGCTTTTCTACCTCCCAGTCCAGTACTCGAAGTATCCCGGCGACTTCCGCCCGCTTTAGTTCTAGGTAGGTGTCGGCGACCATGAGGGCGTGAGCATTGACGTTGGGCGAGGCGATTCGAGCCGTCCCAATGAGCGACCGACCAAACCGCCCCAGCTTGTACACGTGAGCACCCGCGCCACCTTTGCCGCCGCTGGCGCGCCTGCCCACAATGGAAAGGTAGCTAAGAAGCGTCAATCGACGAAGAACAACGTCCGGCACACTGTGCGATCTATCCGCAAAAACAAGCTCCCGTAGGTGCGTCGAAGCCAGCTGGCCAAAGGTGCCAACCAACTTTAGGACTTCATGGTCTCGGTGGGTTAGTTCCATATGAGGTCTCCTCTCTAGGTAGTCATGGTGGGTGGGGTGGCATCGCCCCTGGTCACGGGGCACGGCAGGGTGGGCGTACGCCTAGGGCTGACCTAGGGTTGGCCTAGGGGGTTGGCCTAGGCCATGGCGCTTTATGCGCCGCCCCTCGGCCCGCCAAAGCGAGGCCGGTTGGTTCGGGGTGTCGGTTGCTGCGATCCGCCGCGCCGCTGCTTGATCTCGGCTTCTACGTCGGCCACCGGCCGGGCGTAGGTCGTACGGGAAATCCGTAGTACCTCGTCGGTGTATCCGGTCGGTTCTACTGGTGGCAGCGTTTTACCGGTGACCGGGCTACTGACGCCCTCGCTGGTGGCAATCCGCATCAGGACTTCAAAACGCCCCAGATTCAGGAAATCGTCGGCCGTGACCGAGCGGCCAAACTGCCGGGCAAAGTGTCCGGCCTCGTCGGCACTGGTTTGGAACACCACGGTTGTACGGGCGTTATTCTTGGTCGATTCCTGGAGGTCGCGCGTCAGTTGTCCGATGTGCTGGTGAGCTACCGTCATGGCCAGACCCAAACTGCGCGCCTGGGCGAACATGTCATCTGCCGGGATGGGCAGGCCGGTGAAGTCCTGGAATTCATCTAGAACAAGCGTGGTGGGGTCGAGCGGGTTGGTCGCGCCGCTCTGTACTTCGCTCCACAGTTGGTTAAGAAGCAGGCTTCCAACCAGACCGGCCGTGTCTTTTCCTTGAGTGGCACGTCCCGTGTTGACGAGCACAATTTTGTTGCCCCGCAGCAGCGCCCGCAGATCCATGGTGCTGTTGCTCTGCCCGATGATGTTTCGCACCGCCCGGCGGTTGTTGAGCTGCCAGACCCGGTCCATGATCGGCTGGAAGTAAACGTCTCTTTGGGCTCGCGGCATGTTGGTGATGTCCTGCCACCATCCGGCCAGTTCTTCGACGTGTGAAACACCCCGGATAAGCCGGTCTGAAAACTCGGCCTGGTCGGCCCTGGGAACCGCCAGCGGCCCAATGTCGGCAAACGTCATGGGCGAGGATGCGCCCTGGCTCATAAGCAGGGTCAGGATCAGGTGGTAAAAACCTTGGCGCACCCGGACGCCGCGTGCGTCTTGTGGGTACAGGTGGTCAAACAGGCGCTGGATGTCCGAGGCGACCACGTACGGATTGCCACGCAGGATGTTGAAGCCGACCGGAAAATTGGTGTCGGTTACGTCGAGCAACACGACATCTTGAACGCGGTGTCTTGGCACGCGGTCGAGGACAGCCTTGTACAGGTCGCCCTTTGATTCGATCAGCACCACTCCGCGGCCAGCCTGCATCGCCTGAACAATTATGTTACTCAGCAGAGCCGTCTTACCTGAACCTGTCGGGCCAACGATCTGCATGTGCTGCGCTGATTCCACCCGACCAAGCGCCAACGGCCGTTCGTTGCCGGGAAACGTCGAGCGGGCAAGAATAACGCCGCTTTGGGGAATGGCGGCGGTGGCGGGTAGTTGGCGAGTGCGAGCCCGGGGGATGCCCGCGATATGCAGCCCGCCTACCGGCCAGGCGAGCAGACTGGCAAGCTCCGACGCTGCCACCTGCGCCGGATAGACCACCAAGCTCTGTGCCTGAACGGTCCGTTTCATCGCACCGCGCGATGTCACCAGACGCTTCTTGAAGCCGTTGTACGGCCCGCCAACGCTCCGCAGGGCATTACGGATGGGCGTCAGCAATCCGAGGGCGTGACGCTTGTTATGGCCCTTGGCCGCCAACCGCAGCACCCCGATGAAGTTCGGTTCACTGAGCTTGGCCCGTCGGTCGGCGATCTCGTCACGTCCGGCCGTCCTGGTGCCGCCGAGCAGTTGGCCTGTGACGCTGTAATGCGTGCTGACTACCTCGCGCCCCTGGGGCGGTTGGCGCTGCCGGACAGCCGGAGCCACCACCCACTGAAAAAGGAGTCGTTCACCACGCGACAGGCCGGTCATGGCGGTCAGCAGGCTGCTTGCCACGGTCTCGGCGCCCTGGACATCGAGCGTGCGGGTTGGGTTGGTGTGGCCCAACTCAACGGCCGTGGTCCAGTCGTGGTCTGGCTCGTCTTCTTCGGGCGTCACCGTGATGCCCGGCACCAACGTCCGTAGCTGCGGCACGATGAACCGCTCTTGGTCCTTCGGCACCAACAGCCGGTGCACGATGCCGCGTTCGTCGGCCCGCACCTCGAACACCACTGATGGCAGACCAACCAACCGACGTGGCCCGGTATGCAGGGTGCCGCTTACCCGCCTGATCCACTCGACTACTTGGGCGGTGGCCAGGTCGGATGGGAACGTCAGCCGGTAAGAGACACGGCCGGTGTCAGTTTCGCGCATGAGCATGAGTCCCAAGAAGATGACGCCCGCGAGGAGCGCCAGAGCGAATAGGGGTAGTGCTGCTGTAGTTAAACTCATGCCATATTTCATTTTCCCACGTCAGCATGAGTTTTTGGTGTGTAGTTTTTACACCCGTCGAGCGTGACCGGTGGCTACCACCGGGTGATCTTGTAGTAGATGAACCCCATGGCCACAACGACCACCAGGGCGCCCACGATGTACGGAATCAGCGGCTCGACCGCCAACCACAGAATGCGGATCGTGAAGGCTGCGAGCAGCAGCGTGAACAGAAAACTTCGGGCCTTGCGCATGGGGTCGCTCCTCTTACGGGTGTAGGTGTACGGGGGTGAGTCCGGCCGACCTACGGGCAGCGGCCGGCGTGCGGTAGGTGGCGGGCAGCAAGCGGCCCGGCCCCATGTACGGGTGGACCAGGTGGGAGTGGCGCTGGCTTAGGCGTCCCTAAGCTGCCTTCTTCTACCTGGGCACGGATGCGTACGTGAGAGCCGGGCCGCTTCGCTACGGGTGCTTACTGTCCTTCTTCTTGGCTTCGTCCTCGGCGTCCAGCTCAGCGAGGACTTCAATGACGATTGGCCGGTCTTCCGCCGGGCGGCTGCGGAGCCAGGTGGTTATTTCGTGCTTGTGCCGCGCGCGGATGGCTTGGACCGAGGTGCTGTTCTTGTCGCGGTGGTAGAGCCAGATGAACAACACCACCAGCGCCACGACGAGCGCCGTACCGCCGCCGTCCGCCGCAGCTTGGCCGGACTCGGAGAGGGATTGGAGCATGGCGGGTTACCTCCCTTCGTGGCTGTGGTGGTCCTCAGCAAACTGGCGCAGGTTGCGCTGACGGGCCACTCGGCGCATCGCGTGCATGGTGTTGTACTTGCGGACCCGCATTTGGATCTCGCGTTCCCTGATCGCGTCTTGCGTTCGCTGCCACCGTCGCTTGGCATCCCTCTTTTCCTCAAACTTCTCGTAGAGATAGCAGCCGCCAAGCAAGAGGAAGCTGGGGAGCAAGAAGATGAGGAATGCGAAGTGATCGCTGTTCATTTACAGCCCCAACCCATTGCCGAAGCTGCGCAGATCCCGGGCCGTCTCGCGGGTGAAGTCGCTGACCAACTTGCTCAGCTCCTGGGTGAGGTAGGGGTCACCGGCCGACAGTTGACGGGCCAGACTCACGACGTCGGTGACGTCGTGCAGTGCGCCTTCGGTCAGGCGCAGTCGCAGGGCGGCGGTGAACTCCTGCTTCTTGGCCTCGTAGAGAAGGGCGTCACGGTCCTGTTCGGCCCGGCGCACGAGGTCTCGTTGCTGCTTGGTCGGACGGGGTCGGCGCTCCGGCTGGTTGCCGTAGCTGCCGAGGGTGAGGTCGGTTCCCATGGTGCTCTGGTCCTTCTTCCTTGTTGGGCAGGCCAGTTGGACCCGGCGGGGCTTGGCGTGAGGTGACGCCTCCAAGCTAGGGCGCGCCCCAACCTTTGGTCAACCCCAACGTTCGGCGGGCCCCAGTTTTAGGTTGACCTTATGTGGGTTACGCTAGGCGCATGACCGATGAAGAACTTGGACCAAGGCAGCGGGCAGCAGAGACGAAGCGACGCCGGACAAGGGAGGCGATCATCAACGGGACGCTCGACTTGTATGACAACCAGAAGCAGGGTGACTACACCCTTGAACAGATCGCCGAGGCGGCAGGCGTCAGTGCGGCCACGATTGCGAACCACTTTCCAACTAAGTTTGACGTCTTGGATGCGGCGTATGTACGTCTAATCTCGCCACTCGTCAATACAATCGTGGAGGCGCAGAGTGCTGGCGTCTATAAGCCCAACGACGGTACTGATGAGTTGGTTCGATTCGTCTACACCGCAACGCGAATCAGCTATGAGCACCGTGCACTGACAACTGCCATGGTGAAAGCATTCTTTGAGCTTCCCCCCGCCGAGAGTGCAATAGGATATGACGGCGAGCAGTCCTCAATCAGGCGAGAGCCTGTTGGCTTCTATCTCGCCGCGGGACTATCTCGCGTACTAACGGTAGACCCATTCGGATCGGCGCTTCGCAACACGCAGCGCTGGGGTATGTCTGCGCCGTTGGCGCGCACGCTTAGCGACATAATCCTCATAAATCTCTTCTACGATCCTGACGAAGAGGCGGTAATGCGTATTACCGAAAAAGTGTGCCAAATGGCGGTAGGTCTTATTCTTCTCGAAAATCCAGGTGACAGCCTCAAAGAAAAGATCGAACACGAAAAGAAATCAAATCGCTACCGATCGAGAGGGTAACGGTAATTCGTCTTGGGTGGCATTGCTTTACCCTTGAACTATTGCGTTATTCAACAAAATGTGATATAAATAGACACAGATTGCCCCATTTCAAGGCAATTGCCCGCTCTCCTAATCGGATAGGGCGCTCCGTCAAGCAAGCCGCTGGTTGCTGGCGCGCCCTATCCGAACGACACAGGAGAGACGCGTGTCAGAAGAATTGACCCCCCAGCAGCGCGCCGCCCGCACGAAACGGATGCGCTCTATTAACCAGACCGTCGAGGCGGCGCACGTCCTGTTCGATGCACACGGCTGGTACGGCGTAACCATCGAGGACGTCGCCAAGGAGTCGGGCGTAAGTACTGCAACCATCAGCACCTACTTCCCGACCAAGCAAGATGTCGTCATCGGCGCATACGCATCAACCCTCATTCCGGTTACGGAAAGAGCTGATGCGGAGCAAGAGCCTCGCGACGCGATGATTGGTCTCGTGACGGAGCTTGCCGACGCAACGCTTGCATCTCCCGCACTGGCCATCGCGCTGCTTCCCGCATGTCGCGACATTAAGCCGAGTGGCACAGCATCCGTGACCACCGAGATGACAACGGTCGGCTTCAACAGGCTCGCCGAACTTCTCGGTCGTCTGTTGCAAAGCTATCGGAACAGCGATGACAACCTCACGGAAGTCGCCGAGTTCTACCTGTCGGGTCTGCTGGCGTGGGTACTCAAGCATCCGGATCGTTCTGGCGATGACGCCGCAACGCTCGCCCTGTCCCAGCTCCTCTGACACAGCCACCCCGCACCCCCAACGATGAACACCCCGTGTCCGTTGGTCGGTCGCGGGGTGTTTTTCATTCTCGACCCCGTAGAACCACCCAACCAACCCCACGCCGGCCCCAGCCCCTTGGTCCCCGCCACCATCCCAACCCATCCGCACACACAGAAGCGCCGCCCCCATCCCCTCGGACAAGGCGGCGCTTCGTCGTGCAGTGGTCCGTTCGACCTGGGCGAGGTGCCCGGTCACACTAAATTCCGCAACCCATCCAACACCCGTTGCATCAGGGCGGTAGCAGCCTGCTCCTTCGTCGGGCCGGGTGGTGGGTTGAATCCTTCTGGGATGCGGAGCACCAGGGTGGAGCCGTCCAGTGCCGGACTGGGCAGCGTCGGCAGCGGCAGCATGGCCCACACGATCTTTCCGCCCGCAGGTGGCCAGTAGGTCCCCCAGTCCTTCACGAGGGCTTCGACCAGATGGAGACCGCGCCCACCTTCGGCGGTGTCGTCGGTGGGTTGAGGCACGGGGACCAAGTGACTGCGGTCCCATACCTCGACGTACAGCGCATCCCCCATAGCGCGGAGCTGCACGGCAATCACGTGGTGGGTCGTTACCTCCCACGGCTTCGGGTCACGGCCGTAAAAGCCGGTCGCCTTGACGGCGTTACTGACCAGCTCGCTTACGACGAGCGAGCAGTCCGGGGCGTGGTCATCCAGCTTCCAGTGGTCAAGGGTGGCCCGGACAAACGCCCGCGACACCGACACGGCCGACGCGGTGGCTACGAGGTAGATCCGGGACACGTGCAGGGTGCGGACGTGGTAGGCGGTGGTCACGTCGTCTCACCGCCGCATATGTCGAGTGGCTGGCACTCCGGGACGTCCCTGTCTGGCCGTGCGCACCACACCCGCCCCTGTATGACGTCCTCAATGACGGACTGCATCACGTGGGACAGGGCGGGCAGCGAGTGCAGGTGGCGGTAGTCCGGCACGACCACGTCACGGACGCCGTGGCGGTTGCAGCTACCAACCAACTCGTCCCACGCGGTGGTATGGAGCCACCGGCGCTCGACAAACACCTCGGCCAGGTGAAAGTGGTTGTCCCACGCCCAGCGCAGCAACTGTCCGCTGGTCATGAGGAGTTCTTCGGGGTCGAGTTCAGGTAGAGCCCGGATGTAGCCGTAGATGGGGGGCTTCATCCGAGCCGGCTCGGCGCTCACCGCTCGGCCTCCCTGTCGCCTGGGGTGGTCGGCTGAGTCAGGAGGACTTCGGCCCAGACGCTCTTGCCAATGACACGGGGGATCACGCCCCAGCGGGTAGAGAGTGCGGCCACGACGACCAGGCCCCGACCGCGTTCGGGATTGTCGCCGTTCGGTGAAACGGGCCGGATCAGTCGGGGCGTGCCGCTGGCTGCGTCGCGGACTTCAATGCGCAACCGGTCGGGCAGCAGCCGGTAGGTGACGTGGACCTGGCTGCCACGTCCGGTGGTGCCGTGGATCACGGCGTTGGTGACGAGTTCGGAGACGACCGCTTCAACGGTGTCGGCTAGGTCGGGGTGGTGCCAGTCGGTGGTTAACCGGCGTGCGTCGGTGCGGGCGGCACGTACAGATGCGCGCTGACGTCGGTAACGGGCTTGCTCTGTTCTCTGGACAGTCACGTATGCCCCTTTATTTGCCTCTTGGGGTGGCTTGCCCGTGATCCATCCCAGGGGGTACGGGGTCACGCATCGCCACAGTAGGTACTGTGCATCTTGGAGTACCCAAAGTGTCAAGTCCCCACTTTGGGTGGTAACTAGAGGCGGTTGCCGCCACAGCGCGGGGACGGCACACTTGACCTGCGGGAAGTAGCGAGGGAGGGGGCGCACTCGGTGCCCATCAACAGCAATCCGACGATCCGTCAGAGACGGCTTGCGCGCAGACTGCGTGAACTGCGCAGCCTGGCCGGGCTGACCCATGCCGACATCGCGAAGGTGCTTGGATCGGCGGAATCCAAGGTCGGGCGGATCGAGAACGCCCAGTCGGGCATCCGACTGCCGGACCTGCGCGCTTGGTTGGATGCAACCGACGTCACCGACCCGGCGGAGCGGGCGGAGATCGAGGAGCTGTCGCGCGAAGCCAAGAAGAAGGGGTGGTGGTCGCGTTACACCAACGCGGTTGATTCGGCGTACGCCGCCTACGTGGCGGTGGAGTGGGATGCGGCCGAGCTGTACAACGTCGAGACCAACTTGGTGCCGGGGCTTCTCCAGACGCCGGACTACACCCGCGCCCTGATCCGGCTGCAAGCTCCCGACGCCACCGACGAACACGTTGAGACGCAGATCAAGGTGCGAGCGGAGCGACGCCAGATCCTGACCCGTGAACACCCGTTGCAGCTGTGGGTAGTTATTGGGGAAGGCGTGCTGCGGCACCGGGTCGGTAGCCCCGAGGTCATGCGGGCGCAGCTTGAATCGCTGGTCGAGGACAGCCGGAAGCAGAACATCGAGCTACAGGTGTTGCCGCAGGACGACCCCATGAACGCCTGTTTGTTCGGGCCGTTCGTGATCATGAGCTTCCCGGCATCTACCGAGACCAGCATCATCTACACGGAGTCACCCACCAGCACCGTCTACTACGAAGAGGCGGCCGACGTGGAGACGTACACCACGCTGTTCCGCCGCCTCAACATGGCGGCAGCCAACGTCAGCAAGAGCCGGGCGCTCATCCTGGACGCCATACAGGGAATGGACTAAGACCGTGAAGGACTACATCACGAAGGAAGCGCTGGAGTGGGTGACGTCAAGCTACTCCGGTAACAACGGCAACTGTGTTGAGGTGGCTGCGCTACCTGGGGGCCGTGCCGTGCGTGACAGCAAGGACCAAGGCGGACCGGTGCTGACGTTTTCGGCCTCGGAGTTTGCGGCGTTCCTGGACGCTGCCAGTTGCGGGACGTTCCGCCCCGCCTAGCGGGCGGCTAGAATCCACCCCTACAGAAGCGCCCAACTTCCCCCCGTGGTTGGGCGCTTCTTTGCGTGCAAGATCATGTCGCTGGATGAGGCGATTCTCTCTGCGGCTCCCTAGTGCTTGCAGGACGGTACGGCGCAGGATCGCTGACGCTGCCTCAGAGGGCCGCTGACCTGCGAGTTTTGGGCGGTCCGGCGCCCTGTCAGGCGTACGTCGACGGGGGTAGACTGGGACGTGTCCAGTCCCTCGTTAGTGAATGCGCTGGTCCAGCAGCATGCCGACCAGGGCGGCCAGCGGGCTGCGGCCGAGGAGCTCGTCGGCCTCCGGATTCTGGGCGATCCGCAGGGTGATGTCCTTGCCGCTGTCGCTCGTGGTCATGCTGCCGATCATCGCGAGCCCGGCGGACGACGGCGACCGGGGCTGCGCCGATGGCCTCTTCCCTGTCGGCCGAAGGGAGTAAGGAGTAAGAGGAGGAGGCAGCCTGGAGGGATGGCCGTGCGGCCGCGCTGCCCGATGAGGCAGTTCCGGGTGCCCCGGCCGGGCCGGGGTGCGGGCTGGACGGTCCGGGGACCGCGCCGCGATCGTGGAATGCCGAGGACGGTGCGGTCAGGGGAGATGATCATGGACGCGCACGACATCGAGCAGGAACACCACGAGCGCCGCGGACACGGTGTGGGCGCCGGGCGGGAACAGGCCCACGAGCGTGACGAGCAGCGCGGCGAAACCGCCGCGGAGCCGCCCGGCGCGAAGCCGTCGCGAACGCGGACCGGGTCCTGGCCGACCCCGCGCCGGAGACGGCCCCGGCCGCCCCCGCCCCCGTGTCCGCCCCGCACCCGTCGCCACTTCTGCTGTGCAGTGGTCGGCCACGGAGGACGAGGGGATTGAGAGTGACCAGCTCGCCCGATTCGGCGAGATCGTCGTTGATCTTGCCCATGAAGGCGAACATCTCCCGCACGGCCTTCTCGTCCCAGGCCTTGGCCATCGCCTCGTAGTCCGCCTGGCTGCACTGGACCATCACCAGATACTTCATGACCGTCGCCTCCGTGGTCGTACTTCGTTGCTTCTTCGCGCTTACACGGGGGACGCCGGGGCGGATGCGGGATTCTCGACACCACGCGCGAAAGGTTTCGCGGATTCACCCGCTGGAGGGCCCGGAACGCGGCGTTCAGTAGAGTTCGGCTGCGTTGTGCCTGCCTCCGCTGTGAACTTTTCGAACGACGAGGTCCCGACCGTGTCTCCCGTCCCGTATGAGGTTTCGCCCGCACGCCCCGTCTCCGTCGTGGGGATCGGCGCGGACGGCTGGTCCGGCCTGTCCGGTACGGCACGGGAGGCGCTGCGGAACGCCGAGGTGCTGATCGGCGGGGCGCGCCAGCTGGACCTGCTCCCGCCGGAGTGCGCCGGTGCCCGGGTGGGCTGGCCGTCCCCACTGAGGCCGGCCGTCCCCCGGCTGCTCGCCGAGCACCGGGAGCGCAGGATCGCGGTGCTGGCCAGTGGGGACCCGATGTTCTACGGAATCGGGCGGGCGCTCGCGGAGGAGCTGGGGCCGGACGGGCTGCACGTGCTGCCGCACCCGTCCTCCGTCTCGTACGCCTGCGCGCGCCTCGGCTGGCCGCTGGAGGACACGGAGATCGTGACGCTGGTGGGCCGCCCGGCGTCCCGGCTGGCGGCGTCCCTGTACGAGGGCCGCCGGCTGCTGGTCCTGAGCGCGGACGCGAGCACGCCCGCGACGGTAGCCGCGCTCCTCACGGCCCACGGCTTCGGACCGAGCGGACTGCGGGTGCTGGAACAGCTGGGCGCCGAGGACGAGGAGCACGTCGACGGCGTCGCGCAGAGCTGGGCACACCCTCCGGGGGACCGGCTGAACGTGATCGCGATCGAATGCCGGGCGTCGGCGGAAGCGCTGCGGCTCGGCACGGTCCCGGGGCTGCCGGACGAGGCGTACGAGCACGACGGCCAGCTCACGAAGCGCCACATCCGGGCGGCCACGCTCGGGGCTCTGGCCCCCACGCCCGGTGAGCTGCTCTGGGACGTGGGCGGCGGCTCCGGCTCGATCGCGATCGAGTGGCTGCGGGCCCACCCGTCCTGCCGGGCGGTGAGCGTGGAACGGGACCCGGTACGGGCCGAGCGGATCACCCGTAACGCGGAACGCCTGGGAGTCCCCGCCCTGACGGTCGTCACGGGCCCGGCTCCCGCGTCCCTGGCCGAACTGGAAGCGCCGGACGCGGTGTTCATCGGTGGCGGCCTGACCGCGCCGGGCCTGCTCGACGCGTGCTGGGAGGCGCTGCGGCCGGGGGGCCGGCTGGTCGCGAACACGGTGACGCTGGAGTCGGAGGCGCTGCTGGCCGAGCGGCACAAGACGCACGGCGGCGAGCTGGTCCGCCTGGCGGTCGCCCACGCCGTCCCGGTCGGCGGCTTCACCGGCTGGCGCCAGGCCATGCCCGTGACGCAGTGGTCGGTAGGCAAGCCCTCGGGTTCCGAGGCACGTTCGCACAAGGGAGATCGATCATGACGGTGTACTTCATCGGCGCGGGCCCGGGCGCGGCCGACCTGATCACGGTGCGCGGCGCCCGGATCCTCGCCGCCAGCCCGGTCTGCCTGTACGCGGGCAGCCTGGTCCCGGTCGAGCTGCTGGCCGAGTGCCCGAAGGACGCCCGCCTGATCGACACGGCGAACCTGGACATCGGCCAGATCACGGCGGAGCTGGTCCGGGCCCACCAGGACGGCCACGACGTGGCGCGGCTGCACTCGGGCGACCCGTCGGTGTTCAGTGCGGTGAACGAGCAGATGAAGCGTCTGGACGAGGCGGGCGTGCCGTACGAGGTGGTCCCCGGCGTCCCCGCGTTCGCGGCGGCGGCCGCGGCACTGAAGCGGGAGCTGACGGTCCCGACGGTCGGCCAGACGGTCATCCTGACCCGCATCGCCCAGCGCGCCACGGCGATGCCGGAGGGCGAGGACCTGGCGACGCTGGGCCGCAGCGGCGCGCTGATCGTGCTGCACCTGGCGGCGAGGTACGTGGACCGGGTGGTCGACGAACTGCTCCCGCACTACGGGGCGGGCTGCCCGACGGCGGTGGTGGCGATGGCGTCCCGCCCGGACGAGATCGTCCTGCGGGGCCCGCTGGACTCGATCGCCGAGCAGGTGAAGGCGGCGGGGGTGATCCGGACGGCGGTCATCATGGTGGGGCGGACGCTGGGGTCGGAGCAGTTCCGGGACAGCTATCTGTACTCGGCGGGGCGGGACCGGGGGGAGTGCTGACGGGCGGGGGCCCGGCACTGTCGAGTCCCCCCTGAACACGTCCCCTGGAAGCACCCGGCGTACGTTTCTGCGGGCACCGCCATGTCACTGCTGCCGGGCGGGACCGAAGCCGGCCGCGCCGCGCGGATGGAGGACGTGGTGCCGCTGGGACGGGTCTCCTCGACCGCCGAGGTCGCGGCAGCCGTGCTGTCTCCGGCCTCGTCGGATGCCGCTTCGGTGATCGGCGGCGATCTGGTCATCGACGGCGGCGCCGCTGCCTGACTGCGGCCCCGGCCCCGGCCGTGCACCGGTCCCCTGCGGAGGCCGGCCGAACGCTGTCGCAAGCCGCGGGGGCCGCGTGCGGCGTGCTCGGCGGGGGAAGCGACGCCTCAGCCGTGCATCGCGGTGCCGTAGGCGCTGTAGACGTACAGGGCGATCACACCGGCGACGCAGGCGAGGACCACCCATGAGCCGAAGCCGGTGTGCCTTGCCCGGCCTTCTCGCCGCACGGACTTCCCGGACCGACGGGACTTCCCGGACCGACGGGGCCGACGGGACCCACGGGACCGTCCCGGTTCCGCCCGTCCCGGAGGGGCCCCGGCCGCATCGGCCGCCGCATCGGCCAGCAGGCGTCGGCAGGTCGCGGCGAGCACACCCGTGCCGGCGGAGAGGGGCACCACGGCCTCCGAACGCGCCGGAGCGGTGGTGCCGCCGTCCAGAATGCGTCCCGCGCGTACGAGGACCTCGCCCCGGCCGCCCGCCGGAGCGAGGCTGATCCACCGCCTTACGTGCTCACCCCGGATGACCATCCCGCCGGACCGCTCCCGGTACACGGTGTGTTCCCGCCACAACATGTCCGCCAACTCCTGTGCGGTGCTTCTCAGTTGTGCCCCCACCGGCCATCCCCCACCTCGCAGCGAATCGAACAAGCATCGCACTCTACCGGCGGGCGCGGCTCCCGTGTCCGTAGCCCCGCCACAGGGGACGGCCGGCAGCGGGACGGTCGTTAGAGTTGCCGTCGGAGACAGGGGGCGGCTGTGGACTTCGGGGTACTGGGTCCGCTGACCGTGTGGCGGGCCGGTGTGCCGCTGGAACTGGGCACGCCGAAAGGGCGGGTGCTCCTGGCGGTCCTGCTGAGCCGGCCGGGCCGGCCGGTCACCGACGACGCGCTGGTGGAGGCGGTCTGGGGCGAGGAACAGCCGAAGAGCGCCGCCAAGAACGCGCAGACCTACGTCCACCGGCTCCGGCGGCGCCTGGGGGACCCGGGACGCATCGCCCGGGAGGGCCGGGGCTATCTGCTGCGCGCCGGCCGTGACGAGCTGGACGCGGCACGCTTCGAGGATCTGGCGGGCGCGGCCCGGTCGGCACTGGCGGCCGGTGAACGCGAACAGTTGCGTCGGCTCTTCGACGAGGCGCTGGGCCTCTGGCGGGGGCCCGCGTTCAGCGGGATCGCCGACGTACCGGCGCTGAGCCCGGAGGCCACCCGCCTCGATGAACTGAGGCTCGGCGTGGTCGAGGAGCGGGTCGACGTCGACCTCCGGCTCGGCCGGCACAGCGAGGTGCTCGGCGAGCTGACCGCGCTGACGGGGGCCGGGCCCCGGGCTTCGGACACGCTGCCTACCTGGGCGTTCGAGGTCATCTGTCGGTCGATCGGTCGCTCGCATCGTAGTCGGGGGAGGGCGGGGGACCCGGTCACCGGCTCAGCGTGGCCGCGACCGGGGGGCCACGAGAGGAACGTCACCGGCTCAGCGTGGCCGCGACGGGGAGGTGGTCGCTGCCGGTGGCGGGCAGGGTCCAGGCGGCGCGCGGGGTCATCCCTCGTACCAGCACGTCGTCGATGCGGACCGTCGGGAACGCGGCGGGCCAGGTGAACCCGAGGCCGTCGCCCGCCTCCCGTTGCGCGGACCGCAGCTGTGAGGTCACCGGGGCCAGGGCGCCGTCCCGGTACGTGGCGTTGAAGTCGCCCAGCACCACGACCCGGGGCGCGGGCTCCGCCCGGAGCGCGGCGGCCAGCTCGCGGGCCGCGGCGTTGCGGCGGCCCGTCGTGAATCCGGCCGCCGTGACCCGTACCGACGCCAGATGGACCGCGTACACGGCGACGGGCCCGTCCGGGGTCCGGGCCGTGGCCCGCAGCGCGCGGGTCCACGGCATGATCGGCACCGCCTTCACGTCCGCCAGCGGGTGCCTGCTCCAGATACCGACCCCGCCGATCACCGCGTGGTGCGGGTAGGCGGCGGCCAGTTCGCGCGTGTACACGGCCGCCGACGCGTCGGACAGCTCTTCGAGCGCCAGCACGTCCGCGCCCGCCTTGGCGAGTGCGCGCGCGGTGCCGGCCGGGTCGGCGTTCCCCTCGTCCACGTTGTGGCTGACCACCGTCAGGTCACCGTCGCCGGCGGAGCGCTTGTCGGTGAGGGCTCCGCCGAAGAGCGTGACCCACACGACGGCGGGCGCGAGAACCGCCACGGCGGCGAGCCGGGACCTGAGCACAGCGGCGAGCACGAGCAGGAACGGCACGCCGAGGCCCGCCCAGGGCAGCAGAGTCTGGAAGAGGCTGCCCGCGTTGACGCCCGCGTTCGGGATCCACGCGTGCAGCGCCATCGCCGCGGCCCAGAGAACCGCTGCGGAGGCGAGCCAGCAGGCGGAAAGGCGGCGGGTGGCGTGCCCGGTGGGAGCGGGCCCGGGGGCGGGCGTCGCGTCCGTGGCAGGCGCTGCGGCCTCCGGTGGGCTCAGCACGGCACAGGTCTCCTGACGGTCGCGTACACCGGGGATCGGGTACACCGACAGCCTCCGGGAACGCCGCTTCGGGCCGGTCACGGGCGTGCTTCGAGCACCGCACGGCTCTGTATCAGGTACGTGTCGGTGCGCGTCTTCAGGTGCGTACCCGTGTGCGGGGAGGGTCGGGATGTCAGGTATGCGGAGGCGCGAGCCGGCCCAGCAGCGCCCGCGCCTCGCGCACCGCGTCCTCGGCGCTCTCCCGGCCGCCCCGGCCGAACGCCTCCGTGAATGCCGGTACACCCAGGACGGCCCGCGCCGCCGCCGTGACGCGGTCCACGTCG